>JBIJBH010000036.1:0-14136 GCA_044345315.1 Lysobacteraceae bacterium | reverse complement strand
GGCCTGCCACCACAGCAGCGCGGCCAGCCCGCCGAAGCCGGCCAGCGCGACCAGCCAGGCGCTGGGTTCGGCGACATCCAGATCGCGCCGCAGCACGCGCAGCGCGGGCACCCGGCGCAGCGCCAGCACCGGCGGCGCGCCGAACGCGATCAGCACCACCAGACCCACGCCCAGGCCCTGCAGCGCGGGCATGATCCCGGCCGGCGGGATATCGACCTGCAACTCCTGCGCGAGCCACGCGCCCACCACCCACTGCAGACCGAAGGCGATCGCGATGCCGACCACGCTCGCGATCACGCCGAGGATCAACAATTCGCCGATATGGATCGCGGCCAGCGTGCGCTGACTGGCGCCGAGGCAGCGCATGACCGCGGCGCCGGAGAGATGTCGCTCGCTGTGCCGGCGTGCGGCCATCGCCACCGCCACCGCCGCCAGCACCACCGACACCAGCGCGGCGAGACCGAGGAAACGGCTGGCGCGGTCGAGCGCCGAGCGGATTTCCGGGCGCGCGTCGGCGATGGTTTCCAGACGCTGACCGCGTCCGAGCGCCGGGCGCACCGCGGTCACGAAGCGTTCGACCGCGGCGGCGTCACCGGCGATCACCAGCTTGTAGCCGACGCGGCTGCCGGGCTGGATCAGCCCGGTCGAGCCCAGGTCACCCAGCGCGATGAAGACCTTGGGCGCGACGTTGAAGTAGTCGATGGCGCCGTCGGGTTCCTGCAGCACCAGCGCGGCGAGCCTAAGCTCCCGCTCGCCGATGCCGATGCGGTCGCCGACCTTGGCGCCCAGCGCATCGGCGCCGGCGCGGCTGAGCCAGAGCGTGCCCGGCGCGGGGCCGCCGTCCGCTTCGCGTTCGCCACGCGCATCGACGATGCGGAACTTGCCGCGCAGCGGAAATCCCTCGCCCAGCGCGCGCAGTTCGCCCAGCCGCAGTTGCGCGGTCTCGCCCTCGCCGAGCCGGATCATGGTCGGCAGCTCGACGGTCTCGGTCCGCTGCAGCGCAGGATCCTGCGCGGCCACGCGGATCCGCTTGCTGCCGATCGGCGCATCGCCGCGGACCACCGCGTCGCCGCCGAGCAGACGGTTGGCCTCGATCGCCAATGCGCGGCCGGCGCGGTCGGTCACGAACCCGACCGCGGTCACCGCGATCACCGCCAGCACCACCGCAGCGATCAGGATGCGGATGTCGCCGGCGGCCAGATCGCGGCGCAACTGCCGCCAGGCCAGGGGGAGCAGCTTCACGCGCGTTGCACTCATGCCAACAACCGCCCGCCGTCGAGGCGCAGGGCGCGGTCGCAGCGCACAGCCAGATGCTCGTCGTGGGTCACCAGCACCAGGGTAGTGCCGGCATCGGCGTTGAGGCCGAACAGCAGTTCGATGATCGCCTGCCCGGTGCGGGTGTCGAGATTGCCGGTGGGCTCGTCCGCGAACAGCAGCGCCGGCCGGGTCACGAACGCGCGCGCCAGCGCCACGCGCTGCTGCTCGCCGCCGGACAGCTGGCGCGGGTAGTGATCGAGACGTTCGCTCAGCCCGACCTTGCCGAGAATCTCGCGCGCCGGGCCTTCCACGTCGGCATCGCCGCGCAGCTCCAGCGGCAGCATCACGTTCTCGAGTGCAGTCAGCGACGGCAGCAACTGGAAACTCTGGAACACGAACCCGACCTTCTCGCCGCGCACCTTGGCGCGGCCGTCCTCGTCCAGCGTCGACAGCGGCGCCCCGTCCAGCAGCACCCGGCCGTCGCTGGGCGTGTCCAGCCCGGCCATCAGCGCCAGCAGCGTGCTCTTGCCCGAACCGGAGGCGCCGACGATCGCGATCCGCTCCCCGGCCGCGATCCGGAAATCCACGCCCTGCAGGATCGTCAGCTCCCCGGTGGGCAGCCGGACCCGCTTGCCCAGGCCTTCGACGGTGAGCGCCGGCGGCGGGACCGGGGCAGCGGTGGCGCCGGCGGACTCGCCGACGGACGTGGGTTCGGCCGTATTCAGGGTCATGGGGGAGAAATCGGAGGCAGGGGGCGAGGCGTGGATATTGGGCGAATTCCCGGCCAAGGCAAGGCCGAGGGACCCCAACTGATGGCACGTACGGGCCGCCATGAGCAGGGGATGCACGCCTGTGCCCTGCGCAGGGCGGACCCCGCGCAGCGGTTTCCGCCGAAGATCGCCATCCTTCCGCCTTCACGGCGGAATCTCCACCGGAGATTCCGCCCTGCGCAGCTCAATCCATTGCGGACGGGGCGCACCCCCGACGCTCACTCCACCCGCACATCATCGATCTCGAACCGGAACGCGCCCTGCGGCTGCCCGGCGGTGAAGGCCAGGCCGCGGACGCGGAGCAGATCGGCGCCCTGGAAATCGGCCAGCGGGATGCGGACTTCGGTCCACTCGGCGCCGGCGACGAACGGGCGCGTGCTCGGCATCGACTGCACCTGCGCACCCGAGAACAGCATCACGCTGTAGTTGCGGCCGTCGCCGCGGACGCGGAACACCAGCGCCTTGCGGGCCGAGAAGTCCGCCGGCTGCATCGGCACGGCGGTCGGGAAGAACATCGCGCCCGACCACGGGAAGGCGAAGCCGGGGCGGATCTCGCCGGACACGCGCAGCACGCCGTCGGCGCGCTGCAGGGTGCCGACGGAGGCGCCACCGGCCATCTGGTCGGTGGTCGCGATCCAACCGGCGCCGAATTTGGCCGGGGTCATGCCCATGGTGTTGGCCTGGGCCTCGCCTTCGAAGTCGTCGATCCGGCCGTGCGCCGGAATCGGCGCGCCGGGCGCCGGGCCGGTGGCCTGCGGCTGCGGACGGGCGATGGCGTAGCCGTTCTTCCACACGCCGGCGATCGCGCGGGTGGCGCGGATGTCCGCGGTGGGATCGCCGTCGACCAACAGCAGGTCGGCGCGCAGGCCGGGCGCGATCCGGCCGCGGTCGTCCAGACCGAAACGGCGCGCGGGCACCGAGGTCGCGGCGGCCAGCGCCTCGCGCGGGCTGAGACCGGCGCGCACCAGCAGATCGAGTTCGCCGTGCATGCTGACGCCGTGCGCGGTGCCGGGATTGCCGGCGTCGGTGCCGGCGAGGATGTCGACGCCGGCGGCGTGCAGCGCGCGCACGTTCGCGATCGCATCGGCGAGCACCTTCGGCTGCGCTTCGCCGGCGCCGAAGGTGGCGCGCAGCGCGTCGGTCTGCGTCGTGGTCAGCCACGGCCGCAGGCGCGCATCGTCGGCCAGCGCGGCGCCTTCGCCGGCGCGGGCCATGGTCGCGAGCACCGACAGGGTCGGAATCACGAACCCCTTGCGGCGCTTGGCGATGCGCACGAACGCGTCGTCGCCGGGCTCGCCGAAGATGTGCACCAGGCCGTCGGCGCCGCCTTCGAACGCGAGCTTGCCGTCGCGCAGGCGTGAGACGTGCACGAGCGCGAGCCGGTCGCGGCGCTGCGCGGCAGCGATCGCCGCGCGGGCCTGATCGGCGCTCAGCGTGGGCCAGCGCTGGGTCTCGCTGTGCGCGCTGAAATCCTCGATCACGATCTTGATGTAGTCCGACCCCTCGGCGATGCGCGCGGCGACGAAGGCGTCGGCGTCGTCGCCCGGCGCCAGCACCGGCACCTTCATGCCGTACTGGGTGCCGTGGCCGCCGGGCGCGGTGACCGCGGCGCCGGCGCCCCACAGGTCGGCCTCGTCGGTGCGGGCCATGGCGTCGCGCTGACGCTTGATCGCCGGCAGCCGGTTCCAGTCGCCGAGCATGTCCAGCTCGGTGGTGACGCCGTAGCGCAGCGCATCGCGCTGGGCGTCGCCCCAACTGTGAGTGTGGCTGTCGATCAGCCCCGGCAGCAGGGTCTTGCCGCGGCCGTCGATGGCGGCGATGCCGGCCGGCACATCGACCTTGGGACCGACCGCGCGGATGCGACCGTCGATCACCAGCACCTGCGCGTTCTCGCGTACGCGCGCGCCGTCGAACACGCGCACATCGCGGATCAGTACGTCGTTGCCGGGGTCGCCGTCGTCGCCGGCGGCCTGCGACTGGCCGGCGAGGAGACAGGCAGTCGCGACCGCGACAGCGATCGGGAACCGGGCGGGAGAGCGCAATTTGCGGAGGAAGAGCATGGGACGACTCCTTCGGGGGATCGGACAGTGGAGCAGCAGGACGGCGCCGGGCAGCCGATGTGACGGCGCCCGTGACCGGAGCGGTTGGAGTTCGGGTGATGCGGGCCGCGTCAGCGGCCGTGAGAGGCGGGCGGGCCGGTCATGATCACGAAGCTCGTCATCACAACCACCCTTTCTGGCGCGCCAGTCGATACGCCTCGATGCGGTTGCCGACGCCGAGCTTGCCGATCGCCTCGGACAGGTAGTTGCGCACTGTCCCCTGCGAGAGACTGAGCTTGTCCGCGATCTCGCCGGCGGACAGGCCCTCGCCGGCAAGACGCAGCACCTGGCGTTCGCGGTCGTTGAGCGGGTCGGCTTCGGACCAGGCTTCCAGTGCCAGCTGCGGGTCGATCGCGCGGCCGCCGCGATGGACCTTGCGCAGCGCTTCGGCCAGTTGTTCGGCCGGCGCGTCCTTGAGCAGGTAGCCGAACACGCCGGCATCCAGCGCGCGGCGCAGGAACCCCGCGCGGGCGAAGGTGGTGACGATCACCACCTTGGTCGTCATCTCGTGACGCTGCACCCGCTGCGCCAGCTCCAGGCCGCTGAGCCCGGGCATCTCGATATCGGTGACCAGCAGATCGGGCTTGAGCCGCTGCAGCTCGCGCCAGGCGATCTCGCCGTCGGCGGCGGCGCCGACCACCTCGATGTCGGTCTCCAGCGACAGCAGCGCGGTCAGCGCGCCGCGCACCATCGCCTGATCCTCGGCCAGCAGCACCCGGATCATGCCCGCGCCTCCGCGATGCCGCGCGCGGCCGGCAGCGGCACCCGGGCCTCGACCACGACGCCTTCGCCGCGGCGCGCATCGACCCGCAGTCGGCCACCGAGGGCCTCGACCCGTTCGCGCATGCCGGCGAGGCCGTTGCCGGGCACGATCCGGCCGCCGCGGCCGTCGTCGGACACCCGCAGCACCGCTTCGCCCCATTCCAGCGCCAGTTCCAGCCGCGCGGTGCGCGCCTGCGCGTGACGCTGCAGATTGGTCACCGCCTCGCGCAGGGTCAGCGCCAGCGCGTTCTCGACCGTCGGCGGCAACGCGCCGGCATCGAGGGTGCCCGGGGCGATGGTCTGGGTCAGTGCGATGCCGTCGCTTTCCAGCAGCAGCCGCGCCGAGACCAGTTCGGCCGCGATCCCGGCGGCGCGGATCCCGGTGACCGCGCTGCGCACCTGGGTCAGGGCCTCGCGCGCCACCCGGCTGACCTCGGCGATCTCCTCGGCCGCGGCCTGCGGATCGCGTGCGACCAGTTTCGCGGCCAGATCCGATTTCAGCGCGATCAGCGACAGCGTGTGACCGAGCAGATCGTGCAGATCGCGGCCGATCCGCTCGCGCTCGGCCAGCGACGCCAGCCGCCGCACCTCGTCGTGCGAGAGCTTCAGCTCGGCGCGCTTGCGCATCGTCTCCATGAAGTGATGGTTGCCGAAGAACACCGCGATCGAGACCAGCAGGGTGATCAGGAAGACGAACAGCGGATAGTCCAGCAGCAGGGTTTCCAGCAGGAAAGCACCGAGGATCAGCAGCGCCCAGCCCAGTCGCGGCCAGAGCGAGCGCCCGACGGCCGCAGCGAAGCCGATCGCGTAGATCGTGTAGGTGTTGGCGAACGGATTGAACGGCAGCAGCGCATAGCCCAGCCCGGCGATCGCGACCATGGACAGGATCAAGCGCATGCCGCTGCTGCGATAGGCCAGAAAATACAGCGGCAGGAACAGCGCGATCGACAGCAGGGTCGGGGGCAGCAGGCGATCCAGCGGCGCGACCCAGCTGCTGCGGGTGTCGCCCAGCCACACCAGCAGCGGCGGCATGAACAGGAACATCAGATAGCCGAGGCCGAAGATCGGCGCCCAGCCCAGGCCCAGCGATTCCGGGATCAGCGAGGCGCGCCAGCGCAGCAGGGTCGGCATCAGGGGACGGAACATGGACGCCTCGCGGGTTGCAGGTTGCGGGTTGCGGTCGAAATGGCGATGCGGTGGAGCGATCGTCGGACAGGGTAAGCCATCGCTCATCCGTGCGCGGCCAACCGCCGCCGCGCCAGCAGGAAGAACACGACCGTCGTCGCCGCCAGCGCGCCCAGATGCAGCGCGAGCGGCCGACCGGCGTCCATGCCCACGATCTTCAGCGCGATCTGCGCATGGTGATACGACGGCCACACCGGGGCGAACGCGCCGATCCAGTCCGGCAGGAACTTCAGCGGCACCCACAGGCCGGAGAGGAAGGCCATCGGCAGATACAGGATGTTGACGATCGCCGGCGCGGCCTGACCGCCGACGAGCGCGCCCATCCACAGCCCCAGCGCTGCGAACGGCAGCACGCCGAGCACGTTGGTGAGGTAGAGCAGCGCCCACTGCCCGACGCTCAGATGCACCCCGCCCGCGGTCGCGCCCAGCACCGACAGCAGCAGCGCGATCGCGCCGGCGAAAATCGTCGCCATCGCCAGCTTGGCCCACAGATACGCGCCGGCCGGCATCGGCAGCGCACGCTTGAAGCGCAGGAAACCCTGCTCGCGCTCCATCGCCAGGGTCACGCCGAACGCGAACAGGCCCGCGCCCATGATCCCGAAGGTGCCGTAGGTCGCGAGCAGATACCGCGCACCGTCGCCGCCGCCCTTGGCGAGCAGCACGCCGAACAGCAGATAGAACAGGCAGGGAAAGACCAGCGAGGGGACTGAGAACGAGGGCGTGCGCAGCAGGCGCATGAATTCGATCCGCGCCTCCAGCAGATAACTGCGCAGCAGCGCGCGCGCGGGCATCGCGCCGGGCATCGCGCCGGTCGTCGCGGCGTTCGTTGCAGCGTTCGTTGCAGCGTTCGTTGCAGCGTTCCTCGCAATCGTCGAAGACGGGGTGTTCATGCGGCCTCCTGCAGGGCGTCGCTGCCGTCGCCGGTGGTGTCGTCGCGGGTGATGGCGAGGAAAGCGTCGGCGAGGCCGGCGCGCTGCACTTCGAGTTCGGACACGGCCAGATCCTCGGCCAGCAGCCGGCGCACCACGTCCTCGGCATGGTCGGCGACCAGTTCGATCCGGGCATCCTCGCGGCGCGCGCTGCGCACCCCCGGCCAGGTCGCGATGCGCGCGACATCCAGCGCCGAGAAGCAGCGGATGCGGCGCTGGCCGACCAGCGCGCGGACCTCGTGCATCGTGCCCGCCGCCGCGACCCGGCCGCGGTTGAGCACGACCACGCGCCGGGCCAGGGCCTCGGCCTCCTCCAGATAATGCGTGGTCAGCAGCACGCCGGTGCCGCCGGCGACCAGACGCCGGATCGCCGCCCACAGCAGCTGCCGCGCCTCGATGTCGAGACCGGTCGTGGGCTCGTCCAGGAACAGCAGCCGCGGATCGCCGCAGATCGCCAGCGCGAACTGCACCCGCCGCTGCTGCCCGCCCGAGAGCCGGCCGTAGCGGCGATCGAGCAGGCCGTCGAGACCGGCCAGGGCGACGCACTCGTCGGTGCTGCGCGGGGCGGCGTAGTAGCTGCGGGTCAGGGCCAGCAGCTCGCGCACCAGGATGTTCTCGGGAATGCCCGCCGACTGCAGCATCACGCCGATGCCCCGACGCGCGGCCAGGGCGCCCGGAGTCGCGCCGAGCACCGCGACCTCGCCGGCGTCGGCCCGCTCCAGACCCAGCAGCAGCGCGATCGCGGTGGATTTGCCGGCGCCGTTGGCGCCGAGCAGGGCCAGGGTCTCGCCGGCGTGCACCTCCAGATCGATGCCGTCCAGCGCCTGCACGGCGCCGTAACGCTTGCGGGCGCCCTGCAGCCGGGCGAGGGGAAGGGCTTGCGACATCGCGGGACTCCTTCGGGTCGCGGCCGGAATGGCCGCCGATGGCCGGGAAGTCTCCGGACCGGACGCCCGCCGGGGCAGTCCGGCTCGTCAGCGATCGTGGGTGACATTCGTCACCTGACGCCGCGACAGTCCGGCCGATATGCTGTCCCCGCTCCCCCGCCCCGACTCCCTCGCCTCCGGCCACCGGCCCGCGACCCGGGTCACATCTCCCCCAGTGCCACGTCCCGGAAGACCATGAACACCAACGCCGACCTGCTCAAGGAGCTTCGCATCGACCGCAACGCCGCGCCGCCGCCCTCGAAGAAGGGGCTGTGGATCGGGATCGCGGTCGCCGCGCTCGCCGTCGTCGCCGCGATCGTCTGGTTCGCCCTGGGCCGCGATGGCGCCGTCGAGGTGCGCACCACCGAGGTGATCGCGATCGGCAACGCGGGCGGCGCCGGCGCTTCGGTGCTCGACGCCACCGGCTATGTCGTCGCCCGCCGCCAGGCCACGGTCTCGTCCAAGATCACCGGCCGCGTGCGCGAGGTGCTGATCGAGGAAGGCCAGCGTGTCGAGGCCGGCCAGGTGATGGCCACGCTCGATCCGATCGACGCCGACGCCCAGCGCGCGCTGTCGGTGTCCCAGCTGGAAGCGGCGCGCAGCCAGACCGCGAGCGTGGCGGCGCAGCTGAAGGAAGCCGAGGCCAACGCGAGCCGGCTCGGCCGCCTCGTCGGCGACCGTCTGGTCTCGCGCCAGCAGTTCGATCAGGCGGTGGCCGCGCGCGATTCGCTGCGCGCACAGCTCGCCGCTTCGCAGCGCAACGCGCAGGTCGCGGCCGATTCGCTGCGCATCAGCGACATCGGCCTGGACAACACCATCGTCCGCGCGCCGTTCGCCGGCGTGATCATCGCCAAGGCCGCGCAGCCGGGCGAAATCGTCTCGCCGCTGTCCGCCGGCGGCGGCTTCACCCGCACCGGCATCGGCACGATCGTCGACATGGATTCGCTCGAAGTCGAAGTCGACGTCGGCGAAGCCTTCATCGGCCGGGTGCAGCCGCAGATGCCGGTCGAGGCCACGCTCAACGCCTATCAGGACTGGAAGATCCCGGCCGAAGTGATCGCGATCATCCCCACCGCGGACCGCGGCAAGGCCACGGTCAAGGTGCGGATCGCGCTCAAGGCCCGCGATGCGCGGATCGTGCCCGACATGGGCGTGCGCGTCAGCTTCCTGGAAAACGCGAAGCCGCAGCAGGCCGCGGAGCGCAAGCCCGGCGTGCTGGTGCCGGCCGACGCGGTGATCGAGCGCGACGGCGGCACCGCGGTGTTCGTGGTCGCGGACGAACGCGCCGTGCTGCGCAAGGTCGTCGTCGGCCGCACCCTGGGCGAAGACCGCGAGATCACCGAAGGCCTGGCCGGCGGCGACATCGTGGTGCTGGCGCCTGCCGAATCCCTGGTCGACGGCGCCCGTGTGCGCGTGGCCGCCGATCCGGCCGCCGAAGAAGAATGAGCGCGGCGGCGTCGGCCGCCGCGCGCTCCTCCCCAGCGATCGCTCCCATCGCAGCCATCTCCCCCGAATCCCGAACCCGAGGTACACGTTCATGGACACTCTGGTCACCCTGCGCGGCCTCACCAAGACCTACACACGCGGACCGGAAAAGGTCCAGGTCCTGCACGGCATCGATCTGGATATCCCCAACGGCGATTTCGTGGCCCTGATGGGCCCCTCCGGCTCCGGCAAGACCACCCTGCTCAACCTGATCGGCGGCCTCGACTCGCCCAGCGGCGGCGAGATCGACGTCGATGGCCAGCGCATCGACCGCATGTCCTCCGGCGAGCTCTCGCAGTGGCGCAGCAACAACGTCGGCTTCGTGTTCCAGTTCTACAACCTGATGCCGACCCTCAACGCGCAGAAGAACGTCGAACTGCCGCTGCTGCTGACCCGCCTCGGCGCCGCCGACCGGCGCAAGCGCGCCGAGATCGCGCTGCAGCTGGTCGGCCTCGCCGATCGCGGCAAACACCGCCCCAACGAACTGTCCGGCGGCCAGCAGCAGCGCGTCGCGATCGCGCGCGCGATCGTGTCCGATCCCAAGCTGCTGATCTGCGACGAACCGACCGGCGACCTCGACCGCAACTCCGCCGAGGAGATCCTCGCCCTGCTGCAGGCGCTCAACCGCGACCACGGCAAGACCATCGTGATGGTCACCCACGACCCGAAGGCCGCCGACCACGCCCGCCGCACCATCCATCTGGACAAGGGCACACTGGCCGGCGAAGGCGCCGCGCACTGAAACCCGTCGGCCACCGGAGAGCGACATGAAATACCTGCATCTGATCTGGGCCGCGCTGATGCGCAGCAAGACCCGCACCGTGCTGACCACGCTGTCGGTGGTCGCCGCGTTCCTGCTGTTCGGGATGCTGGACTCGGTCCGCGTCGCCTTCAACTCCAGCGCCAACGTCGCCGGCTACGACCGCATGATCGTCGCCTCGCGCCTGTCGATCACCCAGACCCTGCCCTATCGCCTGCGCGACCAGATCGCCGCCGTGCCCGGGGTCAAGGCGGTCGCCTACGGCAACTGGTTCGGCGGCATCTACAAGGACACGCGCAACTTCTTCCCCAATTTCGCGGTCGGTCCGGGCTACCTGGAGATGTATCCCGAGTTCAAGATCCCGAAGGCGCAGCTCGACGCCTTCTACGCCGAACGCACCGGCGCGATCGTCGGCGCCGCGCTCGCCGAGCAACACGGCTGGAAGATCGGCGACACCATCCCGCTGCAGGCCACGATCTTCCCGACCGGCGGCAGCAACAACTGGAGCTTCAAGCTGGTCGGCATCTTCCGCATGGAGGACGCCAAGCGCCGCGGCGAAGAGCGCCAGCTGATGTTCAACTGGAAGTATTTCGACGAGGCCAACGACTACATCAAGAACCAGACCGGCTGGTTCGTCGTCACCCTCGACGACCCCGACCGCTCGGCCCAGGTCGCCAAGGCGATCGACAAGCTGTCGGAGAACTCCGACCACGAGACCAAGACCCAGACCGAGCAGGCGTTCAACCAGGGCTTCTTCAAGCAGTTCGCCGACATCGGCCTGATCGTCACCGCGATCATGGGCGCGGTGTTCTTCACCCTGCTGCTGCTCACCGGCAACACGATGGCCCAGGCGGTGCGCGACCGGATTCCGGAACTCGCCGTGCTCAAGACCATCGGTTTCAGCAACCGCAGCGTGCTGTGGCTGGTGATGGCCGAATCGGTGCTGCTGATCGTGCTCGGCGGCAGCGCCGGCCTGGCGATCGCCGCGGTGCTGATGCCCGGCATCAGCGCGGCCAGCGGCGGCGTCGTGCAGCTGCCCGGCGTGCCGCCGGAGACCTGGGCCATGGGCTTCGGGCTGATGGTCGCCATCGGCATCGTGATCGGACTGCTGCCCGCGCTGCGCGCGATGCGGCTCAACATCGTCGACGCCCTCGCCGGCCGCTGATCGGGAGACGGACATGCAACGGATCAAACAGTGGGCGACCAACCTCGCCATCGTCTTCGCCCTCGTGGCCGGCCTCGTCGCCTGGATCTTCCTGCCGTGGTGGGGCGTGCTCGCGCTGGTCGCGGCGATCGCGCTGTGGCTGTTCGCCAGCCGCAGCGGCGCGCTGGCCCTGGCCGCGACCCGGATCGGCATCGCCGGCCTGCCCCAGCGCTGGGGCGCCTCGCTGGTGGTGATCGTCGGCATCGCCGGCGTGGTCGCGGTGCTGGTCGCGATGCTGGCGATGGGCGAAGGCTTCGCCGCCACGCTCAAGGGCACCGGCAACGACACCACCGCGATTGTCCTGCGCGGCGGTTCGCAGGCGGAAACCAACTCGGTGATCACCCGCGACCAGGTGCCGCTGATCTCAAGCCTCGCAGGCATCGCCCGCGGCAGCGACGGCCGCTCCGCGATCTCGCCGGAACTCTCGCAGGTGGTCAACATGGTCACCCGCAGCGACGGCACCGACGCCAACGCGCAGCTGCGCGGCGTGGGCGAAGCGGCCTGGACCCTGCGCCCGCAGGTGAAACTGATCCAGGGCCGCCGCTTCAACCCCGGCATGCGCGAACTGGTCGTCGGCAAACGCACGCAGGAGCAGTACGTCGGTCTGGAACTGGGCAAGCAGATTGAACTGGCCAACCAGCAGTGGACGATCGTCGGCGTGTTCGAATCCGGCGACTCGCACGAATCCGAACTGTGGTCGGACGCCGAAACCCTGGCCTCGACCTACAACCGCCAGGCGTTCCAGTCGGTCACGGTCAAACTCGCAGGCAAGGACGGCCTCAAGCAGCTGAAGGCGGCGATGGCCGCCGACCCGCGGCTCAAGCTCGACGTCGACACCACCCGCAACTACTACGGCAAGCAGTCCGAAGGCCTGACCCGGCTGATCCGCGCGCTCGGCACCGTGATCGGCGTGATCATGGCGATCGGCGCGGTGTTCGGCGCGCTCAACACCATGTTCGCCGCGGTCGCCGGCCGCGCCCGCGAGATCGCGACCATGCGCGCGATCGGCTTCCGCGGCCTGCCGGTCGTGGTCGCGGTGATGCTGGAAACCCTGCTGCTCGCCCTGCTCGGCGGCCTGCTCGGCGCCGGCCTCGCCTGGCTGGTGTTCAACGGCTACAGCGTCTCCACCCTCAGCGCCAACTTCAGCCAGGTCGTGTTCCAGTTCAAGGTCTCGCCCGAACTGCTGTGGAGCGGGCTGAAATGGGCGCTGGGCATCGGCCTCATCGGCGGCCTGTTCCCCGCCCTGCGCGCCGCACGCCTCCCGGTCACGGTGGCCCTGCGCGCGGCCTGATCCTTGCGTCGGCGACTGCGTCGCGAGATTGCGGCGCAGCGATTCGACTCACCTCACGGCTTCGTCTTCGGCGGGTCGAGACCCGCCATACGACCCGCAACCGTAGGGCGGGTCTTGACCCGCCTCGCAGGTTCCGCAAAGCCCACGAGCCGGAAAGGTCATGCGCCATCGCAGGATGCCGATTCCGGCAGCGCAAGGTATGCGCTTTGCCGCATCGCCCAGCGTAAGTCCCGGTACGATCAGGCCGGAACGACGTTGGCGAGCTCGAAGCGGTACGGGGTCGCGTCCCGGCCGGGACCGCCGCCGGACATGATGATGTTGGCGCCCTTGATCCCCAGCAGGGACAGTTGGGTGTCGATGTTGTTCATGATCGCGTCGTCCAGGACCTGCCCCATCCGGATCATCGGCACGACGCCGATCCAGATGTTCGACTGCAGCATAAATGTCGCTGTCTGCCCCGGCGCGACCGCGGTCTTCATCGCCACCGGTCTGCCGTCGCGATAGACGAGCGCGTCGATCGCGCCCTGCGCCAGCCCGTTGCGTACATCGATCTCGCGGGCGCTGCCGGCCACGCCGGTGCGGCGAAGGATGTCGCCCTGGGCCGAAGACTGGACAGTGAACGATTCTCCCGACTCCGCGGAGACCACCGGCATCGCGTGGCCCCAACTGTCGATCGCGCCCACGGTCACCGCCGTCGGATAGGTGAAGGCAAACGTCTGGCCGGGCGCGAAATCGGAGACCAACAACCACGCAACCGCAGGCGCATCGGGCGCGTCCGCAAGGTTCTTCTGGAAGATCACCACGTTCACGCCGCCGGCGTCGTCCGAACGATTCACGAGGTTGAGCTGGATCTCCATGCGTTTCTCCTGTTGGGGCGGTGGGGTGGTTGTTGCACACAATGGGGCGTGACGGCGGCGCAACGCAACGCCGCCTTTCGGTTGAAGCTTACGCATGTTGGTTGGAGCGTGGCGCCGTCGCTGGATATGATCTGATGCCACGGGCGGTCATCGTAGCGTTGCATCAGCGCCGCCATAAACAGCCTTCGTGCTCATCCCGCTCAGGGGCGGGAAATTCTTCAGCCTCATCGCATCCGACGCGCCGTTCACTTCGGCTTCGGCGGGCGCAGGGATCGTCTTACGTGTTATATGACCACATCAATCGTGAAGCTATCGATTGATCTGCTTGATTGAGTAGTTAAGGTAGAAAGTACGATGCAATCAAAACGGAATCTCATCATTGAAGACTGAAGCTTGAATCGCGGCATCGGGGAGGGGAAGACTGCTCACGGTGTAAAGATTCAGTATGTCCTCGCGATCCATGAAGAGCAGCTGGCTACGCTTGGATGCATCCAACTTCCCGCCAAGCCAATTTCTGGCCTGCTTTGTTATCTCGCCACCCGCCACAATAAAGGCGTGGTCTACGAGAACCTTCTTGCTCGTCTCGGGATCGAATATCTCGTGCCCAAGCA
>JBIJBH010000199.1:0-6827 GCA_044345315.1 Lysobacteraceae bacterium | reverse complement strand
CTCGGCCTCGGCCGGCTGGGCAATTTCATCAACGGCGAACTGTGGGGCAAATACACCGAGGGCGGCTGGGGCGTGATCTTCCCGTACGCCGAAGCCGATCTCGCCGGTCTCGACGCCGCGACCCTGCAGACGATGCACGAGAGCGGCGTGCTCGACCAGCTCGCGCGCCATCCCTCGCAGCTGTATCAACTTTCGCTGGAAGGCATCGCGATGTTCTGCGTGCTGTGGTGGTTCTCGCGCCGCCCGCGGCCGCGCTACGCGGTGGCCGGCATGTTCGCGCTGCTCTACGGCTGCTTCCGTTTCCTGGTGGAATTCGTGCGCCTGCCCGACGAACAGATCGGCTATCTCGCCTTCGACTGGTTGACCATGGGCCAGGTGCTGAGCATGCCGCTGGTCGTGCTGGGTCTGATCCTGCTGTGGCTGTCGCGACGCGCGCCGACCCTGCAGCCGCAGCCGGGAGCGCCGGCGGCATGAAGCAGTACCACGACCTGTTGCGCCACGTGCTGGAACACGGCGCCGAAAAGTCCGATCGCACCGGCACCGGCACCCGCAGCGTGTTCGGCTGGCAGATGCGGTTCGATCTGAACGACGGCTTCCCGCTGGTCACCACCAAGAAGCTGCATCTGCGCTCGATCGTGCACGAGCTGCTGTGGTTCCTGAAGGGCGAGACCAACATCGCCTATCTGCGCGACAACAAGGTCTCGATCTGGGACGAATGGGCCGACGCCGACGGCGAACTCGGCCCGGTCTACGGCAAGCAGTGGCGGCGCTGGGCCACCGCCGACGGCGGCGAGATCGACCAGATCCGCTGGGTGGTCGACGAGATCCGCCGCAATCCCGATTCGCGCCGCTTGATCGTCAATGCCTGGAACGTGGCCGATCTGCCGAAGATGGCGCTGATGCCCTGCCACACGATGTTCCAGTTCTACGTCGTCGACGGCCGGCTCAGCTGCCAGCTCTACCAGCGCAGCGGCGACATCTTCCTCGGCGTGCCGTTCAATATCGCCAGCTATGCCCTGCTGACCCACATGATCGCCCAGGTCTGCGATCTGGGCGTCGGCGATTTCGTGCACACCCTCGGCGACGCGCATCTGTACGCGAATCACTTCGATCAGGCGCGCGAGCAGCTTTCCCGCGAATCGCGCCCGCTGCCGCGGCTGCGCCTGAACCCAGACGTGAAGGACATCTTTGGCTTCGTCTACGACGATATCGCGATCGAAGGCTACGACCCGCATCCGGCGATCAAGGCGCCGGTGGCGGTATGAGCGCGCGTCCCGCGATCGCCGCGCTCGCGGCGCTGCTGTGCGTCGCGGGGTTCCGCACCTCGGCGCAGGACACGACCTCCGCCGACGCGCAGGCCGGGCATCTGGCGGTGTTCTCTTCGCCGCGGGTGAAGGCGATCGAAACGGAATGGCGCCGGGTCTCTTTCGTCCCGCTGGGCAAGGGCGGCGCGCTGATCTCGGTCAACGATCGCTATGTGCTCAGCGTCGAGACCGGGCGCGGCAATACGGCGTTCGTCGCGATCTTCGCCGATGCGGAGATCAACACCGCGCAACCATACGCGGACGAATCCGAGGCCGACATCCGCAAAAAGCTGAAGGACAGCGAGAAGTACAAACCGCAGTTCGCCGAGGCGGTGCGCATCGGCGGCGTACCGTTCAGGGCGACGGGGCGCGGTCCGCAGGGCGAGAAGACCCCGTGGAGCAGCATCAACTATTTCGGTCGCCAGCAGGGCATGGCCTACAAGTTGATCGCCGACTACATGTCGCAACAGATCGCGACCGAGGTCGTCCGCGAGGTGATGGAAACGGCCGACGTGCCTCCGGCCCCGGCGCAGGCGGCGTTGGCCGCCTACCGCGACTTCCTGGCGACGTCGGTATCGTCCGCCGGGGTGATGAGCAATTTCGGGCCGCTGCCGCTCGCCGATCTCGAGGCTTACCGGCTGGATCGGATGCGGGCCATGCGCGCGCCCGCGGCGACGCCCGGCGCGCAGAGCCCGACCGAGGGTCATTACAGGATCGAGTACGTCCGCAAGGACGGCGGCTGGATCTCGGCCTTGTGCGTGCCCGCGACGGGCGTGTCGCGGGACGCGCTCGAACAGGCGCTGTTTTCGGGCGACGTCGTTTCCGGGCTGCAGCGGCTTTCCGCCAGCGACACCGCATCCGGCGAGGTCCGCGCCTTCTCCTTCCAGCGCCGCGCGCTCTACGGCGGCTCGGTTCCCGCCCGCGCCTGGACCGCCTACCGCGACGGCACGATCTTCGAGATCTCCGCCAGCGTCGACATCGCCGACAAGGCGGGCGATGCGCTGGTGGCGGCGCTGTCCGATCCGTCGCGAAGCTGCGGCCCGGTCGCGCTGCCTCGCGCTCCGTCCGCTCAGGCTTCGAACGCACCGGCTCCGGCTCCGCGCTCGCCATGAGCCCGGATGCGCCCGCGCTGGTGCTGATCGCCGCGCAGGACCGCAACCGCGCCATCGGCCGCGGCAACGCGCTGCCCTGGCATCTGCCCGACGATCTCAAGCGCTTCAAGGCGCTGACTCTGGATAAACCCGTGCTGATGGGCCGCAGGACCGCGGAGTCGCTGGGCCGCGCGCTGCCGAAGCGGCGCAATCTGGTGCTCACCCGCAGCGGCCGCGTGCCGTTCGACGGCATGCAGGCGGTCGCATCGCTCGACGAGGCGCTGCGGATCGCCGCGGCGGAGAGCGCCGACGCGTTGTGCGTGATCGGCGGCGGCGAAATCTACGCGCTCGCGCTGCCGTTCGCATCGACGATGCATCTGACCCATGTCGATGCGCGGATCGCGGACGCCGATGCGTTTTTTCCCGCGTTCGACGCCGCGGAGTGGCGCGAGATCGCTCGCGAGCCGCATCCGGCGGACGAGCGCCACGCGTTCGCGTTCGACTTCGTGGAGTACATCCGGTGCTGAGGTCCGCCTGTCTTCTCGCGACGCTGCTGGCCGTCGTCCTGTCGTTTTCCGTCGCGGTGGCGCAGACGCGTCCGTCGACCAGCGACAATCTGGTCGAACTGCCGGCGCCGCCGCCGTCGCCCATGTCGCCGCCCGGCACGCCGCCGCCGCTGCCGGTTCCGCGCAACCCGGACGATCTTCGCAGTGCGATCTGCGTGATGCCCTCGCGGACGCCGATGATGTCCGCTCACGAGGCGTTGCCGGCGGCGGTTCGACCGGAGCGTGTCGTGATCCGGGTCCGCTACGAAGACGATGGTGCGATGTCCGAGGTGCGGCTCGAGCGCAGCTCCGGCGACCGGGCGCTGGATGCCGCCGTCCTCGCATGGGCGCGCCGCGTGCGGCTGTGCCCGGGTGTCGGTCCAGGCGAGGGCAAGATCCCGTTCGAGTTCAAGACCCGCTGAGCGCGCGCAGTGCGTTGTCGGCAGATTCTCTGCCCGATTGCGACGCAGCGGGCGGATTCAATGGGCGGGTTCAATGGGTGGATTCAGCGTGCGGATGACGGCAACTTCGGCCGGTAATGCCCGGTGATCGGATAATCGAAGAGGATGTTCTCCTCGCGCGTGCCGCGGCCGATGTTGTGGATGATCAGCGGCGTGCCGCTGACGGATCTGCGATCGCTGACGATGCCGATGTGCGGCAGATTGCCGGGCAGCATCCAGGTGACGAGATCGCCGGGGCGGTAGCTCGACGCTTCGCGCGTCGGCCGCAGCGACCAGCCCTGGCGCGCGAACCAGGTCTGCAGATTGGGCACGCGGCGATGATCGATGTTGCGATCGGGCGCGCGCAGCCCCCAGTTCTTCGGATACAGACGGAAGTGTGCGCGCATGTCCTCGTGCACGGCTTTCTGCAGATCCAGCCCCTGCGGGCGCAGTGCGCGGATCACCACGTCGGTGCACACGCCGCGTTCCTGCGGCACGTCGCCGCCGGGGTAGGGCAGGCGCACGTAGGCCGGATCGTAGATGAGGGTGACGCCGACCTGCTTGCGTGCGCTGGCGACCCATGGCGGCGTCGGCGCGGTCGCGGTGGTGGTGGTGTCGCGCGCGCTCTGGCCGGCGCCGGCGGCGATGGCGTCGCAGGCGACGAGCGCGAGGCAGAGCAGGATGAGGCGGGGCAGGGCGATCATGCGGAGGATCGACAAGGCACCGGTCTGCATCGGTTCTGCTCCTTCAGTCCTGCTCGCCCGGCGTCGCCACGTCGCGCCCGGGCACCTGCACCAGACGTAGATCCTCGGCGTCGAGCTGCAGTGCGGTCAGGCGCCCGCCCCACACCGCGCCGGTGTCGATCGCATGCACGCCGTGGCCGATGAACAGTCCGAGCGTAGACCAGTGGCCGCAGACGATGCGCAGATCGCGCTGCGCGCGCCCGGGCACTTCGTACCACGGGTACAGGCCGACGGCCTGCGTGCCCGGCGCGCCCTTTTCGTTGAACGCGATCCGTCCGCGCGGCGAGCAGTAGCGCAGGCGGGTGAAGATGTTGATGATCGCGCGTTCGCGCTCGACGCCGCGCAGCGCCGGCGACCATGCCGGAAAATCGCCGTACATGTTGCGCAGCAGTTTCTGGCGCCCGTCGCCCTGCAGCCGGCGCTCGACTTCGCGCGCGTGTTTCTCGGCGTGCTGCGTGGTCCATTTCGGCGCCAGTCCGGCGTGCACCATCATCCAGCCCAGCTCGCGGTCGCTGTGCAGCAGCGGGCGGCCGCGCAGCCAGTCGATCAGGGTCGCGCTGTCCTCGGCGAACAGCACCCGCTGCAGGTCAGGATTGACCTTGCGCTGATCCTCGGGCCTGCGCTCGGCGATCGCCAGCAGCGACAGGTCGTGGTTGCCCAGCACCACCACGCACTGCTCGCGCAGCGAATGCACAAGACGCAGGGTTTCCAGCGACTCGCCGCCGCGGTTGACCAGATCGCCGCAGAACCACAGCCGGTCCCGCGCCGGATCGAAGCGGATCTTCTCCAGCAGGCGCTGGGTCGGGCCGTAGCAGCCCTGCAGATCGCCGATCGCCCAGACGGCCATCTCAGCGGCCCTCCCGGCGCGCGGCGTGCGTCGCGAACCTGCGCATGATCAGTGCAGCATCCGCGGAATGCACAGCACGAACTGCGGGATCGGCGCCTCGAATTCGGTGCCGTCGTCGGCGCGCATCGTGTATGCGCCTTCCATCGTGCCGAAGGGCGTCTTGAAGAACGTGCTGGAGGTGTATTCGAAACGCTCGCCGGGACGCAGCCGCGGCTGCTCGCCGACGACGCCGTCGCCGACTACTTCGCGCGGAAAGCCGACCGCATCGATGATCAGCCAGCGCCGGCTGATCAACTGCGCAGGGCTGCGGCCGGTGTTGCGGATGCCGATGGTGTAGGCGAAGTAGTACAGCTCCTCGTCGGGCTTGGACTGCTCGTCGAGATAGCGGGTCGCGATGTCGATCGCGATGGCGAAGTCGGGCGCGTCTTGCATGGCGACAGTGTAGCAGGGGGCGCGTGGGGCGAGCCTCGGCGCGGGCCGGCGGCAAGCTGTTCAGGCTGCGGGCGCGACCGCAGCAAGACGCACGAAATCGGCGACGGCGAGCTGTTCCGCGCGGGCCTGCGGGTCGATCCCGGCGGCGGCCATGTCCTCGACCGTGCACACGCCGTTGAGCGCGTTGCGCAGGGTCTTGCGGCGCTGGCCGAAGGCCGCCCGCACGATCGCGGCGAAGCGTCGCGGGTCGGCGATGCCGATCCGTTCCGGCGGCCGCGGCACGAGGCGCACCACCGCCGAATCGACCTTCGGCGGCGGCCGGAACGCGCCCGGCGGCACCTTGAACAGCGCGGTCACCTCGCAGTACGCCTGCAGCATCACGCTGAGCCGGCCGTAGACCTTGCTGCCCGGCGCGGCCGCCATGCGGTCGACCACTTCCTTCTGCAGCATGAAGTGCATGTCGCGGATCGCCGCGGCGTGATCGAGCGCGTGGAACAGGATCGGCGAAGACAGGTTGTAGGGCAGGTTGCCGACCAGACGGATGCGCGACGTTTGCGGAATGGAAGGTGTTGCGGCACAGGGATGTGCCGCCCGCGCTTCGAGCTGCGTTTCGCTCGAAGCGTCGCGAGCGGTCCCGGACATGTGCCGGGACCGCTCGGTCGGATTCGACCCATGGAGGGGCGAATCCGACGATGAGTCGCCACGGAGCGCAAGCTCCGTGAAGTCGACATCCATCACATCGGAATGGATCAGGCTCAGTTCGCCGTGCGCCTTCGCCGCCGCGGTCAGCGGCGCGAGCAGGTCGCGGTCGAACTCGATCGCGGTCAGCGCGCCGTGACGGTCGAGCAGCGGGAAGGTGAGCGCGCCCTGGCCTGGGCCGATCTCGACGAAACGGTCGCCCGGTTTCGGCGAGATCGCCAGCAGCATCTTGTCGATGATCCCGCGCTCGTGCAGGAAGTGCTGGCCCAGCGCCTTCTTGGCCGGTTTGACGAAACCGCCGTCGTCGTCGTGGGTCATGGCGCGGATCTCGTCGTTCATGTCGCCTCCGTGCGCGCGACCCGCGCCTGCGCGAGACGTGTGCAGGTCTCGATCGCCGCGAACAGGCTGGACGGATCGGCGGTGCCGCGGCCGGCCAGTTCCAGCGCGGTGCCGTGATCGACCGCGACCCGCGGGTAGGGCAGGCCGAGGGTGAGGTTCACCGCATGCTCGAAGCCGCTGTATTTCAGCACCGGCAGGCCCTGGTCGTGATACATCGCCAGCACCGCGTCGCAGGCCGCGAGCTTCGCCGGCAGGAAGGCGGTGTCGGCCGGCAGCGGCCCGGACAGGTCCCAGCCTTCGCCGCGCAGGCGCTGCAGCAGCGGAATCATGATGTCCAATTCCTCGCGGCCGAGATGGCCGTCCTCGCCGGCGTGCGGATTGAGTCCG
>JBIJBH010000197.1:0-6873 GCA_044345315.1 Lysobacteraceae bacterium | reverse complement strand
CCGGACGGTACGCTATGGCTGGTTGAACCAGTACGCGTTCGAGACGATCGAACAGGTTCAGGAGACGGCAACGAGCTGGCTCTGGACATACAACCACGAGCGTCCGAACATGGCGCTCGGCGGCGTCACGCCGATGCAGCGATTGGCTCGTGCCGCATAGCTCCACTTTTGGCGACTGCTAAAAATGGAGGGATTACCGCTGGCCCTGGCGCTGGTGATCGATTGCCATACCCGGGAGCTGTTGGGCTGGCAGTTGTCGCGCAGCGGCAAGGCGACGACGGCGGCAGCCGTACTGGAGCAGGCCTTGATCGCCCGGGTCGGCAGTCTGGCGCCGGTGCCGCGCCCGTTCCTGTTGCGCTCGGACAATGGCCTGGTGTTCACCAGCCGGGCCTATACGCGACTGGTCCGCAGCTATGGTCTGCGGCAGGAGTTCATCACGCCGCACTGTCCGCAACAGAACGGGATGGTGGAGCGCGTGATCCGGACGTTGAAGGACCAGTGCGTGCACCGACACCGGTTCGAAAGCCTGCAGCACGCCAGTCGCGTCATCGCGGACTGGATCCAGTTCTACAACCACCGGCGCCCGCATCAGGCGTTGGGCTTGAAGACCCCCGCGGAGGCGTATGCGTTAGTGGCCTGACCTGTGCAGGAAGGGCTGGGTCATTACATGGGTAATTACCTAGCCCCCGGGCCTTGTAATGACCATGCCCAAAAAAGAACCCGGCTTTCGCCGGGTTCTTTCCGTTACGCCGATCCTGGCGGATCAGTTGAACTTGTAGCGCATTTCCAGACCGATTTCGCGGCCGACCGGGCTGAAGCCCTGCCAGAAATACGGGTAGGAGTTGAAGGTGTTGTCGCGCGGTCCGATACGGTCGAACACGTTGTTGACGTTGGCGCGCACGTACAGGTTGTCGGTGATCTTCTTGCCGACGGTCATGTTCCAGATGAAGTGCGGACCGACGCGGCTGTCGAGACGGCCGTTCACGAAGTTCAGGTTGTTCGGATTCCAGATCGGGAAGCTGCCGATGCGGTTCATCAGCACGGTCGCATCCCAGTCGCCCTTGCGCCAGCTGGTGGTCCAGCGAACTCGGCTGCGGTAATCGGTGTTGCTGTTGAAGTCGCGATAGCTCAGCACGGGGTCGCCGACGGAGGCGCGCTGGGTCTGCTCCAGCACGTGCGACCAGGCCAGCGAGGTGTTGAACGAACCGAAACGGTCGGTGTCGAGGGCGTAGGAAACCGTCGCGTCGATGCCCTTGACGCCCTGGAAGGCAAGGTTGATCGGTCCGCTGCGGATTTCGGTGAGGGCGTTGGTGTTCGGATCACGCGAGATGCGGGACAGCGTCTCGATGCAGAACGCCGAGTCGGGCGCGAACGGGAAGACCGAGCCGTTCGGGTACCGGCCTGTGCCGGAGAGACAGCCGAACTCGGCGTTCAGGATCGCGGTGCCCGACTGCACCGTCACCACGTTCTCGAGATCGATTTCATAGTAATCCGCGGTGATCGACAGCGTATCGGTGATGTCCCAGACGATGCCCGCGGTCCACGACTTGCCGGTTTCCTCGATCAGGTCCGGATCGCCTTGCGAAGTGGTGAAGGCCGAATAGTTGTAAGTGCCACCCGAGGCGCCGCAAGCCGAAGGTGCGATCCCAGCCACGAAGCAGCGGTAGAAGTCGGTGATCCCAACGAAGCTGCCGCCGCGCTCGGCGAACACGTAGTGCATGTCCGGAGCCTTGAAGCTGGTGGCGTAGTTGCCGCGGATCAGCAGGTTTTCGAACGGACGGAACTCGAGGCCGGCGCCCCAGGTCTTCGCATCGTCCACCTGGGTGATGTCGTCGTACTTGTCGAAGCGGCCGGCGAGGCTGAGGTCGAGCATGCTGAACACCGGAATGCGGAGTTCTGCGCCCAGCGCATACCGATTGCGCTTGCCGCCGCCGCCGGTGCCGGTCAGGTTGTAGATCTCGCGGATATCCGGGAGGATCCGGCGGTCGCTCTCGAGGTCGTAGGACTGGCGGCTGGCTTCGGCCATGGCCGCGAACCCGACCGGACCGGCGGGCATCTCGAACAGATCGCCGCTGAGCACGAAGGTGGTCGAGGCGTTGTCCGACTTGCCGTTGTACTTGACGAGGGTCGACATCGACGCATAGTCGGCCTGGGTGATCGGGCCGTAGAAACGATCGAGGTTCAGGTTGTAGACCGGCAAGCCATTGGGAACGCCGACGAGACCGGTATAGGGGCCGACACCGGTCGTGCCGAGGCGTGGACCGAGGAAGTAGTTGGTGGTTCCGCTCACGGTCAGACGCGGACGCTCGCGCAGGGCCTGGTACTTGGCGCCGCCGATGCTCCAATCCCAGTCGAAGCGGTCGGCGATGGTGCCGCGGAGGCCGAACGCAAGGTCGTAGGAGTTCTCTTCGAACTTTTGATAGGTGCCCTCGCTGCCGCCGTAGCTCTCAGGGGTCAGGGCGCGGATCGGTAGCACGCGGAAGCCCACGTTGGGCGAGTAGAACGACGCGTTGGGCTGCGGGCCGCCGAACCACTGTTCGACGCCGCCACCCAGCCGCGAACGCGAGTGGAAGGCCATCACGCTGGCCCAGCCTTCGAGGTTGTCGTTGAAGTTGTAAGTGCCGTAGACGTAACCGGACAGGTCGTTGTTGCCGTTGGCCACGGTCTGCTCGGCCGGGAAGCGGTCGTAGCCGCAGCCGGGACCCAGGGGCTGTCCGTTCGGGAACAAGGTGGTCGCGGTCGAACCGACATAGGTGTGAGGACGATAGAAGCTGCTGCCGCTGCAGTTGCGGCCGGCGGGCTGGATGTAACTGTTGGTGCTGCCGTTAGCGTTCAGACGGCGAAGCTGGATACCGATCGGAGGCTGGTAGCCATTGATGCCCGGTGTGCCGTTCACGCCCGGAGGCGCCGGGTTGTCCTCCGCGGAATCCATGAAGTCGCGCTGCCAGCCGAACAGCGGCTCGGCGTTGTAGGACTCGAAGGCGTAGGTGAGGCTCCAGTTGTCGCCGGTCTTGCCGCCGACCCACTGCAGGTCGCCGATGTCGCGGCCGCCCTGGGTGCTGGTCTGGCCCTTGAGCCGGATCTCGTTGCCTTCGAAGTTGGTCTTGAGGACCACGTTGATCACGCCCGCGACCGCGTCGGAGCCGTAGATCGCCGACGCGCCGCCGGCCAGGATCTCGATGCGCTGCACCGCGGCGGCCGGGATGCTGTTGAAGTTCTGGAAGTTGCTGCGGCCGTTGTACGGGAACGGATAGTCGTTCGCGCGGCGGCCGTTGATCAGCAGCAGGGTACGGCCCGGGCCGAGACCGCGCAGGTTGATCACGCTGGCGTTCGGCGTGAAGCCGCCGGAGGCGTTGAAATCGTTCTGCGCGAAGCCGGTGTTCTGGCTGATCGTTTCCAGCGCGTCGTAGACGGTGTTGAAGCCTTCGCGCTCGATCTGTTCGGCGGTGATGATGGTGACCGGCGACGGACCTTCGACTTCGGCGCGCTTGATGCGGCTGCCGACCACTTCGATCTTGTCGAGGCTCTGCTGCTGACTGGACTGCTGCTCGTCGTCCTGGTCGTCGTCGTTGTTGCCGGTGTCCTGGGCGAGGGCCATGCCCGAGATCAGGAAGGTCGCCAGAATGGCGGAGGTCAACTGGCTGCGCCGCAGGCGCTGCGGATTGCGTGAAGTCATGGATTTCCCCGGTTGCAAGTCGTGAACGAAAGCGAAACGCGGGCAAGTCACCCACGTCCACTACCCGAACTTAACATGGCTTTAACGGCCTTGTCATGTGATCCCCATCTTTTTTCCGTATGCGGCCAGCCGGGGACAACCGTCCTCCGCCGTATGCCCGTCGGGCCACTCTGGCTGCGGCCCGGCGGGCCGGCGACAATGGCGGCATGAACACGCCTCCTCCCCCGCTCAGACTCCCCGCGCACGCCGTCCAGGCCAACCTGAATCCGCTGCCCCGGATCCGCAACGTGATCGCGGTCGGGTCCGGCAAGGGCGGGGTGGGCAAGTCCACCACCGCGGTCAATCTGGCCGTGGCCCTGGCCGATCTCGGCGCCCGGGTGGGGGTGCTCGATGCCGACATCTACGGCCCCAGCATCCCGACGATGCTCGGGCTGAGCGGGCGGCCTGACAGCCCCGACGGCAAGTCGATCGTGCCGATGCGCGCCCACGGGGTCGAAACCATGTCGATCGGCTTCCTGGTCGAGCAGGACACGCCGATGATCTGGCGCGGGCCCATGGCCACCTCGGCCTTGACCCAGTTGCTCAACGACACCCGCTGGGGCGAGAGCGAGGGCGGGGCGGAGGAGGGCCTGGACGTGCTGGTGATCGACCTGCCGCCGGGGACCGGCGACATCCAGTTGACCCTGGCGCAGAAGATCCCGGTGGCCGGCGCGGTGGTGGTGACCACGCCGCAGGAGGTCGCCACCCTGGACGCGCGCAAGGCGCTGCGGATGTTCGAGAAGGTCGAGGTGCCGGTGCTCGGGCTGATCGAAAACATGGCCCAGCACGTGTGCTCGAACTGCGGCCACGTCGAGCACCTGTTCGGCAGCGGCGGCGGCGAACGCATGGCCGCCGCCTACGGCGTGCCGCTGCTGGGCTCGCTGCCGCTGGAGATCGCGATCCGCGAACAGGGCGATGCCGGCACCCCGGTCGTGCGAGCGGCACCGGATTCCGCAGCGGCGGCGGCATATCGCCAGGTCGCGGAACGTCTGCTGGAGGAACTGCGGAAACGGCCGCGGGTCCGCGCGTCGATCGGCGCGCAATTGCTCTGAGGCCCCGGCTGCCTCGATCGTTTCGAGAGGCGGTATCGATCCGTTTCGGGCATCGATCACGAATTCGGGCTTGCGGAGTCGGGCCGGATTCCCGTCCCGTGCCGTTCATCGGCGATGTTGCGCCGCAGCGTGCTCCCTCGGCCGCGGCTCGTATACGTTCCCGGAGTTGCGATGGGGGCGCACAACAGGCCGGCATGACCGGCTTGGCATGGGATGTCCCCGTCGTCGACGTGCTCAACGTGCAGACGCACTCAACGCATACAGGGGATGTTTCGCAATGAATCGAATCGTTCGTCGTGCGGCCCTCGCGGCCGCCGTAGTGGCATCGCTCGGCCTGTCGTCCACCGCCTTCGCCGGCGGCCGTCCCGACGCGGTCATTTCCGGCCTCAACGCCGGCCGCGCGCATCAGGCCGGTGAACTGATCGTCAAGTTCCGCGACGGCAGCAGCGCCGCCGATCAGGACACCGTGCGCCGCGGTCTCGGCGCGCAGAAGCTCGAAACCCTGCGCGCTGGGCGCAGCGGCCGCGGCGAGACCGCGCTGATGCGCCTGCCCGCCGGCGCCAGCCTGGCCGATACCGTGCGCGTGCTCTCGGCCAATCCGGCGGTGGAATACGCCGAGCCGAACTGGATCTACCAGCATGCGGCCACCTCCAACGACACCTACTACAGCAGCGGCCAGCTGTGGGGCATGTACGGCAACGCCAGCACTCCGGCCAACCAGTTCGGTTCGCAGGCGGCCGAAGCCTGGGCCGCCGGCCGCACCGACTGCAGTGGCGTGATCGTCGGCGTGATCGACGAGGGCATCTATTTCAATCATCCGGATCTGGCCGCGAACATCTGGACCAATCCCTTCGATCCGGCAGACGGCGTCGACAACGACGGCAACGGTTACGTCGACGATGTCCGCGGCTGGGACTTCGACGGCAACACCAACAACATCAACTCCGGCGGCGCCGGCGACGATCACGGCACCCACGTGGCCGGCACCATCGGCGGCGTCGGCGGCAACGGCACCGGCGTGGCCGGCGTGTGCTGGAGCGGCGTGAAGATGATCTCCGGCAAGTTCCTCGGCCGTCGCGGCGGCACCACCGCCAATGCGATCCGCGCGGTGGACTACTTCACCGACCTCAAGACCCGCCACGGCCTCAACATCGTCGCGACCAACAACTCCTGGGGCGGCGGCGGTTTCTCGCAGGGCCTGCAGGACGCGATCGAACGCGCCAACAACGCCGGCATCCTGTTCATCGCCGCGGCCGGCAATAGCGCATACAACTGCGACAGCGGTTCGGCCTGCTATCCGTCGGAGTACCCGAACGCCAACGTGATCGCGGTGGCCTCGATCACCAGCACTGGCGCGATGAGTTCCTTCTCCAGCTACGGCGCGACCACGGTCGACATCTGCGCCCCGGGTTCGGGCGTGTTCTCGACCGTGCCGGTCAGCAACAAGGGCGCGATCGTGCCGGGCTACGCCAGCTACAGCGGCACCTCGATGGCGACCCCGCACGTGGCCGGCGCCGCGGCGCTCTACGCGGCCTCGCGTCCGGGCTCCAGCGCAGCCACGATCAAGTCGGCGATCATGAGCACGGCAGCGCCGACCGCGTCCTGCAACGGCCGTGTGGTCAGCAACGGCCGGCTCGACGCCAGCAGCTTCTGATCCCTCCCGTTCGGCAGCGTCATCGCGAAGGCCCGGCATCGCCGGGCCTTCGTCGTTTCCGGACGTGGGCGCCGGCCGGACCACGGCCCCGGGTCGGCTTCCCGTAGAATGGGCGCCCCCGACACGAGACGCGGGCCGTCCGGCCCCCGAAAGCGCGCATGAGCATCAAGAGCGACCGCTGGATCCGCCGCATGGCCGAGCAGCACGGGATGATCGATCCCTTCGAGCCCGGTCAGGTCAAGCATGCCGCCGACGGCCACCGCATCGTCAGCTACGGCACCTCCAGCTACGGCTACGACGTGCGCTGCTCGCGCGAGTTCAAGATCTTCACCAACATCAACTCGACCATCGTCGATCCCAAGGCGTTCGATCCGAACAGCTTCGTGGACGTCGGGTCGGATGTCTGCATCATCCCGCCGAATTCCTTCGCCCTGGCGCGCACGGTCGAATAC
>JBIJBH010000196.1:0-6877 GCA_044345315.1 Lysobacteraceae bacterium | reverse complement strand
CCTGAATGGCGGTGAGGTCGAGCGTGGCGGGCGCCGAAGTCGCGTCCATGAGCAGTCCAGACAGTGGGGACGGACATTATAAGAGTCCCGGACCGGGCGCGGATTCAGGGTTTTCCTACCCCCGGACGGGGAAATCCCCGATACCCGGGGCCGGCTATAATCGACGATCCTTCCGCCATCTTCAGGCGACCCAGCAGGTACATTCATGGCACGCGGCATCAACAAGGTGATCCTGGTCGGCAACCTCGGCAACGATCCGGAAACCAAGTACACCCAGGGCGGCATGGCCGTCACCAAAGTCAGTCTGGCGACCACATCGGTCCGCAAGGACCGCGACGGCAACACCCAGGAACGCACCGAGTGGCATCGGGTGACCTTCTTCGGCAAGCTCGGCGAGATCGCCGGCGAGTACCTGCGCAAGGGTTCGCAGGTGTATGTCGAAGGTTCGATCCGCTACGACAAGTACACCGACAAGGAAGGCATCGAGCGCTACACCACCGACATCATCGCCGACGAGATGCAGATGCTCGGCGGTCGCGGCGATGGTGGCGGCGGTGGCGGTGGCGATCGTCCGATGCGCAGCCAGCGTTCGGAAGGCGGTGGCGGTGGCGGCGGCTACGGCGGCGGCCAGCGCGGCGGCGGTGGCGGTGGCGGTTACGGCGGTGGCGGCGGCGGTCAGCGCCCGGCGCCGGCCAACAGTCCGCCGCCGATGGACGATTTCTCGGACGACGACATTCCGTTCTGATGACCCCACGCCGGCCGGGTCGGCGCGCCAGGCCGTCTCGGCCCAGTCGTCGTCCCCGGTCGTGCACCGGCCTTCGGCCCCCATGGACCACCGGGTCTCGCCCGCAGACGGGCCGGACCCGCATCGTGAATACAGAGTCGCCTCATGGATGTCATGCATTACGACACCGTTCGTCTGCGTTTCGACGACGGCATCGCCACGCTCCAGATCCATCGCCCGCAGGCCAACAATGCGATCAACGATCAGCTGATCGCCGATTTCGCCGCAGCCCTGGACGCCTGCGACAGCCGCGCCGCCGTCGTCGTGGTTCAGGGGTCGCCCGAGGTGTTCTGCTTCGGCGCCGACTTCGCCGAACTGCAGCAGGCCTTCGATGGCGACGGCATCCCGGTGCAGGATCCGAAGCCCATGTACGACCTGTGGCGCCGGCTCGCGACCGGTCCCTACGTCTCGGTCGCGCACGTTCGCGGCAAGGCCAATGCCGGAGGCGTGGGTTTCGTCGCCGCCTGCGATCTGGTGCTGGCCGACGCCAGCGCGGTTTTCAGTCTCTCCGAGCTCCTGTTCGGTCTGATGCCCGCCTGCGTGATGCCGTTTCTGGTGCGCCGGATCGGTTTCGCCAGGGCCAACGCCATGACGCTCATGACCCAGCCGGTGACGGCGGAGACCGCGCATGCCTGGGGCCTCGTCGACGTCTTCGAGGAGAACGGCGACAACCTGCTGCGCAAGCAGCTGCTGCGCCTGCGCCGCCTCGACAAGAACGCGATCGCCCGCTACAAACGCTACATGGCCTCGATCGATGCCTTGATCGAAAACGCCGAGCCCAGAGCGCTCGCCGCGAACATCGAAGTGTTCTCCGATCCTTCGAATCTTCGCGCGATCTCCCGCTACGTGAAGACCGGTCAATTCCCCTGGGAAAACCCGCGATGAGCCGATCCGGAAGCACATGGACGAAAGTCGGGAGGACCGTCGATGCCACACTCTGATGCAGATGCGATCGTCGTCGCCGGTCTCGGCGTCGTTTCGGCGATCGGGCAGGGCCGCGACGCTTTCGTACGTGCGCTGCTCGCCGGCGAGCGACGCTTCGGCGTGATGCGCCGTCCGGGGCGCCAGGCTCCGGATGGTGCCAGCGGTTTCGCCACCGCGTTCCTCGGCGCGGAGATCGAACGCCTGATCCTGCCCGACACGATCGAAGCCTCCAGACTGCGCACCGCTTCGTGGTCGGCGCAGGTCGCGATCGCCGCCCTGCAGGAGGCCTGGGACGACGCCGGGCTCGGCGATGTCGATCCACGGCGCATCGGCCTGATCGTCGGCGGTTCCAACGTGCAGCAGCGCGAGATCGCCCAGACGATGCTGAACTACCGCGAGAAGATCGGCTTTCTGCGGCCGGTCTACGCGATGTCGTTCATGGATACCGACCTGTGCGGGCTCTGCAGCGAGCTCTTCGGCATCCGCGGGCTTGCGATGACCGTCGGCGGCGCTTCGGCCAGCGGCCAACTGGCCGTGATCCAGGCGGCCGAAGCGGTCCGCAGCGGTCGCCTCGACGCCTGCATCGCGCTCGGCGCGTTGATGGATCTGTCCTGCTTCGAATGTCAGGCGTTCCGGTCGCTGGGTGCGATGGGCTCCGATCGCTTCGCCGATCGGCCCGATCTCGCCTGCAGACCCTTCGACACGGATCGCGACGGCTTCATCTATGGCGAAGCCTGCGGGGCGGTGGTGCTGCGTCGCCGCAGCGCGGTCCCTGCCGGGGGCTACGCGGAACTGGCCGGCTGGGCCTCGGTCTGGGACGGCAACCGCAATCCCAATCCGTCTTTCGAAGGCGAAACCACCGCGATCCGCGAGGCTCTGGCCATGGCCGGAGTCGAAGCGTCCGCGATCGACTACGTCAATCCGCACGGCACCGGTTCGCACGTCGGCGACGAGACCGAACTCGCCGCCCTGCGCGCCTGCGGCCTCGACGGCGCATGGATCAACACGACCAAGTCACTCGTCGGTCACGGGCTCAGCGCGGCGGGCATCGTCGAGTTGATCGCGGTCCTCCTGCAGATGCGCGAACAGCGGCTGCATCCCTGCGCCAACCTGGATCGACCGTTCGACGATGGATTCCGCTGGGTCGGCGCGCAGGCGGTCGATGCCGGGGTCGATCGCGCCCTGAACATGAGCATGGGCTTCGGCGGGGTCAACACGGCAGTGTGCCTGCGTCGCGATTGATCGCGCGGCAGGCGGCATCGCGCATCCGCTGCGCGTGCGGGTTTTTCCGGCATCCGATCCACGCATGTCCCGGTCCTGCCGGCCGCCGCGTTGAACGAGACCCCGCAGGTCGATTCCCGGACCGCGAGCGCACCACGGCCCAGCATCGCGGCGATGCTGCGGCCGGAAGGCGGTGAGCGTCAGCCCTTTCGACGCAGGAACACCCGCATGCACAGCGCCACGCCCAGTCCCCAGGCGCCGTTCAACAGCAGTGCGCCGACGATCAGCGTGCTGGTGAGCGCGATGCCCTTGATCGGGAACACCACGAACCAGGCCACCAGGCTGGGCAACAACGCGCCCAGCGCGATGGCCAGGCCCCAATGCGCCGCGCCGCTGCGACGGGCGATCAGCCACCACAGCGGCAGGCCCCAGACGCCGCCCCAGAACGCCAGCGACAGCACCCGCGGTACGCCCAGCGGGGGCACAGGATCCATATTCCACGCCGCGGTGGGCACGACGCCGGCCATGTGCAATACCTGCAGCAGGCCCTGGTGGAAGACCAGGGTGGCGATGAATCCGGACAGGAAGGCGAGGGCGAGCGTTTTCGGGCGCAGCATGGGAGCGTACCGGTTTGCGTGTATCGCCATCCTAGCAGGCTGTCGGAATACGACCTGCTGGATCACTCGCCGATCGGCACCATGAATTCGCAGACATGCGCCGGCTGCGCGAGCATCCGCGGGTCGTCGGAAGAGAAGGCCGCATCGCCGCTGGGATAGTTCTCGTCGGGCGATTCGGGCGGACACAGGGTCAGGCTTCCGCGCGGTATCCCTTTCGGATCGAGCGCGCCGCCGCGCCAGTCGGTGACCGCGCCGCCGTAGTCCCAGTCGAAGCCGGAGAATTCGAAGGGTCGACCGTTCATCGTCTGCAGTTCGCGGCTGCTCAGCCCGATGCGGATGCCGTCGCCGCGGCGCCAGACGCTCTGCGACGAATCGACCCGCAGCATCGCCGGATGCGCCCCGGTCTCGTCGAGGAATACCTCCACGGTGCGCGTCGGGTCGTCCGGATACAGCACCCAGCCCGGCAGGGTTTCGCCCTCGGCACCGGCAAGCTCGCGTGCGACCGCGTTCGCCGCGCCCAGCCTGGCCTGCAAGCTCGCCAGGGTGTCGTCGGGCCGGACCAGGGCGTGGATGTCGCGGTCGTCCGCTTCCGTCGCGGCCGGAGGCGGCGGCGAGGGCGGCGCCGGATCCGCGGCGGGAGATGCCGGCGTCACGGCTGCGGGCGCAGCCTCGCGATCCGCACAGCCCGCGACGACGATCAGGCAGAGCAACAGCATCAGGCGCAGCATGCGGACCTCCGGGAATGCCTTGGCGCGCCGGTGCGGCGTCGGCCTGCGGGTCAGTATAGGCACGCCCCATTGAATCCGCAGCGGGCCCGCGTGCAGACTTGCGGCCGGTTTCGCGGTCGTTTTTCCGTTCTCTTCCGACTCGTTCCCTTCCCATGGAGACAGGATCATGCGTCGATCGTTGATGATGTTGGCGGGTATCACTCTGCTGGGCCTGGCCGGATGCGGCGACCGTGCCCCATCCGCTGCCGGTGATGCTTCCGCTCCCGATCAGGCCGTCGCCCAGGCCGACACGCCAGCGAGCGCCCCGGCGACCAGCACCGACGCCGAACTCGAACAGCTGAAAACCGTGACCCCCGTGAACGCCTGCGCCACGCTGACGCCGGAGAAACTCAAGGCGGTGTTTCCGGATCTGAGCTTCGAAGTCCATCAGGCACTCGACCCGCAGATGAGCGGCTACGTCTGGGATTCGCGCTGCAGCTACCGGGCCGGCGTCGGCACCATCGAGTTCGCCAAGGATGCGCCCACCCATACCGTCGAGATCTTCGTTGCCACCTCGGCGACCGAGGACAAGGCGCGCGCCAATCTCGCCTCGCGCCACGAGACCGCGGTCGACACCACCGGCTATCAGGCGCAACCGGCGCTCGGTGCGAACGCCTATGCGACCGCCAGCACCGGCGTGGCGATGCTGTACTTCGTCAAGGGACAGAGCGAAGTGCAGATCAATTTCTCCGATCTGAAGACGCCCAACGACGAAAAGGTCCGCAAGGTCGTCGCGCTCGCGCAATCGCTCTGAACGCATCGCCGCATCGCCCATGCCGATTGCAGGCATGGGCCGCGTTCGTCCTTCGCCTCGCCCCCGCCATTCGACCGAGGTCTCCATGGATCATTACGCCGGCATCTTCGGCAAGCAGAACCGCGACGAAGCCTTCGAGGAAGCGAAGCGGGCGCGCGAGAAACTGATGACCAAGCAGCAGACCGGCAGCGAGCGATCGGTACTGTTCAATCGCGCCTGCGCGCTGATGCTCGATCAGAAATTCGAGGAAACGATCGCCGCCTACCGCGCCATGGCTCGGCAATTCCCCGCCGACGAGGGCCTGTGCGAAGCGCAGATCGGCGCCGCGCTGTTTTTCCTAGGCCGTTACGACGACGCCATCGCCGCGTATCTGAAAGCGCTCGCCCTCGGGCAGGACGCCGCAATGATGGCCGAAAACGTCTTCGAAGCCTGCGAAACGCTGGCGCAGCAGCACGACGATCCAGCCCACTACCGTCGTTACCTCGATGTCTTTCCGGAAGGCGCGCAGGCCGATATCGCGAGGGAGCGGCTGTCGGCGGGGTGAGCGAAGGATCGACTTGCCCGACAGATTCGGAAGCGGAAACCGCGATGCGGTTTCCGCCCCGAAGCCCGTCAGGGCATTCACGATGCGTCGCGATCGGGCGATGCGCCTTGCCCGATCAGACGCGCCCGATCAGGCGTGCCCGATCAGAACAGCGTGACCGTGCACGGACCCAGATACGCGCGCGCGCCGTACAGCGCGCTCACCGGTGCGTTCGCGGCGACCGTGGTTGGACCGAGCGAGCTGTAGACCCGCCACGGCGATCCGGCCAGCGACGACTGCGTCGCGTAGGTGCTGCCCGCATACGCGATCCGTCGGACATGACGCAACGGACCGAAGCCGCTCGGATAGGTCCAGTACTTCACCTCCGCGGTGCCGCTCGCGCACGCGGCCCGGCTCACATTGTCGTTGGTGGTGAACCACGACGTCTGCGCATTGGCGCCTTCGCGCGAGAAGCTGAAGTGGATGTGGTCATAGTGCGGGCCGCAACTGTCGCAAACACGGAAGCCGCCGGGCTGGTCGGATGACCAGATCAAATTCTTCCAGATGATTTCGATGATGCCGAGGCGACGCGCTTTCGAGTGGGGGTTGCCGTATTCGTCGGTGGCGAGAATCCAGTCGATGATCGCCTGCGCGCGCGGTTCGGAGGCGTTGACGTAGAAATCCAGCGCCCGGCCTTCGCGGTGATAGGACGTGGAACTGACGTTGCAGGGCCGGCCGATATGCCAGTTCGGATTGAATTGATTCGGTGCGCCGAACCAGAAGCCGAGCAGGACGCGCAAACGGTCGGGCCCGGGTTTGTTGGTGGGATCGCACAGCGGCGGATACTGGTTGCGCGCGGCGTAGGCTTCGAGATTGTTCGGCGGATACGGCCAGCCGAGCTCGTAGACTTCGGCCCTGGCCGGTGCGGTGGTGCCGGCCAGTGCGGCGGCAAGGATCGTTGCGGCGAACAGACTCCTCTGGATCGTCATCTTCGTGCTCTCCATGTCGTGAGTGAGGCCACCGTGGCCACGCAAGCGCCGGCGGCGATTGCGGCGACATCATGTCGATACGGCATTGATCGATACGATCTTCCTTTCGGCCGCATGCCACGAGCCGAGAATGATCCCCCCGCTGTCGCGCGTCAATCTTTCGGCAGGAACGAACGCGCCGGCGCTCGCGCGATGCGGCGGGCGAAACGGAACGGATCGGAGGGATGCCGGAGACATCGCGCACTCGTGCGCGTGCGAGAGCTCCGATGCCTTGCGGCATCGGAGCGTTGCGGCACGA
>JBIJBH010000195.1:0-6895 GCA_044345315.1 Lysobacteraceae bacterium | reverse complement strand
CGCGCAGGCCCTGGTCGGGGATGCCATCGAGATCGCCCGCTCCTTTCAGGCTGTCCAGCGGCACATGCCGGCCGACCAGCGGAACGCCTTTGCGGTCCGGTTCGCCGCGCAGGCCGTAGTTTGTGTCGTTGTGGAGCGCGCCTTCCCGTCCACGCTCGGGCTTGTGCGAGACCACCACTTTCGCCAGCGTGTCCCGCAGTTCGTCGCGAAACCCGGGCCACGGCGGATCAAGCGATTCGAGCAGACGATTTTCGCCGCGCCCTTCGGCACGCTTTGCCGCATCGGACATGCGCTGGATCAGCGAGCGGCTGCACAGGCCGATGACGGCGGCGTCGAGCGCGTGATGGCGATGGTCGTTGCGGTTCTTGGCGCCGTCGCCGGACAGCATGCGGTTCAGGCCCCAGCGACCGCGCAGCAAGCCGGTGAGTTTGCCGCTGGAGACCCAGACCTGATCGGGATGGCAGATGTAGCTGAGGTAATGCTTTGCGGCCCGCGACAGGTAGGCGGTGTCGTTGAGATGGCGGGCGAGGAATTCGCGGCCGTCGAGGAAGCGCTCCATGGCATCTTCGCGGAAATGCTCGGCCTTGCGGCGGACGCCGGGCTTGCGGTTTTCGTCAAAATGGCGTTCGACACGTTCGAGGATCCCAGCCCAGTCGTAGCCCGGCGGCGAATGACCGAACGCTTCATGCGGGGTCCGATCGCGCTTGTCGCGGTTGGCACGGCGCAGGCAGAGCAGCTTGTTGCCGATGCCGTCGTGCAACGACCGCGAGAACGGCAGGATATGGTCCACCTCCACCTCGTCGCCGAACAGCATCGCCTTGCCGATGCGCTGGCCGCTGTAGATGCAGACCCGATCCAGCGCATCGTCCTCGCCCAGTTCGTACCACAGGCGAAGACGCAGGCGGTTCTCGGCATTCGGCGCGAGTCCCAACGCCATGATCTCCGCATCCAGCGCTTCGTTGCGCTTCTGGTTTTCGGCCTGCTCGCGCTCGATCTCCCGCCTGCGCTCGCCGGACAGCCCGAACTCCCGCGCCAGTTCGATCACGATCTGCCGCGGAGGACCGTAGCGACGGATCAATGCATTGACGAGTTGGCGCAACTGATTCAGGCCGATATGCACGGTGGGATTGGGAATGCGGCCGTAGTGGCGTTCGTCCTCGACTCTCGCCGACTCCATCGGACTGGTGTATCCCCGCAGGACGACGCCGTAGTAGGGCAGACGATCGAAGATCTCGCCGGTATGGAGTTGCGAATGCGAGGCGTAGTCGGCCCGCTGTACGGCGATGTCGTAGGTGACGATCTCCCGCTCCAGTTCCGGGACGATCCGATCCAGCGCCTTGCGGCTGAGGCTGCCGAAGTCCTCCGGCAGACGGATGTCGGCGATCGCGCGTGCCTGCGACTCGGTGAGCGGCGGCACCTGGACGAGCGCTTCGAGCCACGGCTGCTCGAAAAACCGGGGACGCAGAATGTCCGCCGCCGGCGCCGTGTCGCCGGGCAAGGCCCGCAAGGCGGCGACCAGCGCGGCACTGTCCTCGGCACGCTCCGCCAGCACCGCCAGGGCCTCCTGCGCCAGTTCGGGCAATCGCTGCCAGGTTTCGCCCAACACGCCCTCGGCGCCGAACTGCGCGCCTGCCGCATCGCCCTTGAGCCCCTTGCGCTTGTCCGACTCGAGATTGAAGGCGGCGGCTTTGCCCAGACCCGCGACCTTCGCGAGTCTGGCGAAGGTGACGAGGCCCGAAGTCGCCATCAGGGCCGCAAGCATGGCGTTGCGTTCGTCCAGCGACAGCGCGCGATAGCCGATGCCGTCCTTGACCCGAAGATTGTTCAGTTCCTGCAGGATGCGGAATTTCTGCTGCAAGGGCGAGCACAGCGGCAGCCGATACTCGCTTTCCTCGAACAGGCAGCGCCCGGGCAGGACCGGCCTCAGTCGACGCTGGAACAGCAGGATGTCCTTGAGACGGTCGCGGAGTTGCGTGGTCAACACTGCAGGATGGTGAGGTCTCTGCGCATCCCACAATGCATCGAACTCCTGCTCCACCATCGCGCGCTGCAGATAAAGCACGTACTGGCCATCAGGCGTCTGCCGACCGCGGACCGGACGGCGCTGCTCATGCTCCCGCGCCAGATATTCGCCGACGGTGCGGCAACCGGCCGCCTCGATGCGCGCCTTGAGCGCTGCGATGGCGGCATTCACCTTGCCCGATTCCTTCTCCTGCTCCTTGTCCTTGCCCGGCTCGCCGCGCTCCTTGCGGCTGCTCTTGAAGCCGCGCTTGCGGCAGAGGTGATACAGGGCGCGACCGAATTCGTGCGGCGAGAGCGCGGCGTCCAGGCCTTTCGCCCGCAGCGCGTAGGGGTCGAGTGCCTGAAGGGCTTTGCGCCCGGCCTCCTCGGAGGGCATCAGTCCGGCTTCGATCAGCGCATGCATCAGCTTTTCGCGCCGCTTGAGCAGTCGATCGCGCCGGCGGCGAGCCTGACGCGCCTGGCGCCGGGTCGCGGCCAGGGACGCGAGGCTCTTGGGGTCGCGACCGTCGGAAAAAATGCGCGATCCCATCCGCACGATGCGGCCGGGCTCGCCCTCGTCGTCGAGGGCATACACGCACCAGCCGAGAGAATTGGCCCCCAGATCGAGGCCCAGTCGATAGTTCAGCGCTGCCATTCGTCACCCCTGTGGTTGACGGGCACCGCGCTGCGGGTTAACGTCGGGCCCGTAATAGATCAGGAAATGCGCTCTTTCCGCTAACAAGCTGAAAGATGCACCAAATCAGACAGGGCCGGGCAACCGGCCTTTGTCGTGTCTGGAAGCCCACTTCTTCGGGACTTCAGCCAGAAGATTCCTTCTGAAGGCGCTTCATCTCATATCCTGCGACGAGACGGCGCGATCCGACGCTGTCTGTTCTGACAGGGCGGGAACACGGCAGGCCCCTCCCCTCGCCTTCGCGGGGGCTGAAGGCAAACGGCTCGGGATGACGGCGCGGCGGGGCTGCCGCGAACAGCGAATCCCCCCGCCGCCGCTGCGCGGCGTCGGCCCCCTCGCAAAGGGGGCGACTGCGGCTGACGCTCGGTTCGCAGGGACGACTTCGATGCCGACGCTGCGGGTGGGCGATCAGCGTTTTTGTGGGAGGCCCGGAAGGGCCGACAGGGGCGCTGCAGGCGCAAAAAAACGGCGCGCCGGTGAGGGCGCGCCGGGTTGCGGGAAGCGGTCGCTGCGGTGCCGTGTTCAGGGCGTCCGGCGCGTGCGGCCTTCGGCCTGGCGGGCCTGGCGGTGGGCCTGCATTTCCTCGCGGGTGAGTTGGCCGTCGCGGTTGCGGTCGATGGTGTCGAACTGCTGCAGCACGCGGTCGCGGCCGGCAAGTTCTTCGCGGCTGAAGCGGCCGTCGCCGTTGCGATCGAGCTGGGTCATGCCGCCGCCCTTGCCGCCGTGGCGGCCCCCATGGCGTCCGCCGCGCTGCGGGCGTTCTTCGGCGCTGATGCGGCCGTCCTTGTTGGCGTCGAGACGGTCGAAGTGTTCGGCCATCCGCGGGACCTTCGCCGCTTCGTTGCGATCGATGGCGCCGTCGCCGTTGGTGTCGAGCGCGGCCATGCGGTCGCCCTTGCCACCGCGCCCGCCCTGGCCGCCGCGCTGCGGGCGTTCTTCGGGACCGATGCGGCCGTCCCGGTTGCGGTCGAGCTGGTCGAAGCGTTCGGCCAGTTTCGGCGCCTTGCCCGCTTCGCTGCGGTCGATCGCGCCGTCGCCGTTGGTGTCGAGGGCGGCCATGCCGCCACCGGGACCGCCCCGGCCGCCGCGCTGCGGGCGCTCTTCGGGGCCGATGCGGCCGTCCCGGTTGCGGTCGAGCTGGTCGAAGCGTTCGGCCAGTTTCGGATGGGCGGCGGCCTCGTTGCGGTCGATGACGCCGTCGCCGTTGGCGTCGACCTTGGCGTGACGGGCGGGTCGGTCGCCGGCAGCCTGCTGGGCCTGGAGCGGGAGGGCGGCGGCGGCGATGGCCAGGCCGAACACGATCAGGGCGGTGCGTTGCATGGGGAATCCTCGTGGCGGGGCCGGCGGCCCGGATGCCACGGTGAACGGACCGGCGCGGCGGCGGTTGACAGCCGGTCGGCCGCCGGAAGTCACATTCCGGTCGCCGCCGCGTCTTGGCATCATCCTTCCCCGGCCGACGGTTCGCGCGCCGTCGCCTCCAACGGAACCGCCCCATGAGCACCGCCGTCCTCGCCATCGACGATCTGATCCAGCGCGAGCTGCCCGCCGCCCGCGGCGGCGACCACGCCGCCTACGGCCGGATCGTCGCCGCCTGCCAGAACACCGTGACCGCAGTGGCGCTGGCGATCACCCGCGACGTCACCGCCAGCGAGGACATCGCCCAGGAAGCCTTCCTCAACGCCTGGCAGCATCTGGAGCGGCTGCACAATCCCGACAGTTTCCTGCCCTGGCTGCGCCAGATCGCGCGCAATCTCGCCCGCGATCATCTGCGCAAGTACCGCGATCAGCCGCTGGACGGCCCCAACGCCGAACTGGCGCTGGCGATGGCCGCCGATCCCGGCCCGCAGCCGATGCAGAAACTGCTGGAGGACGAACACGAAGCCACCGCGGCCGAATTGATAGCTGCATTGCCCGAGGACAGCCGCGAAACCCTGCTGCTGTTCTATCGCGAGGGCCAGAGTTCGCAGCAGGTGGCGACGCTGCTGGGCATCACCGACGCCGCGGTGCGCAAGCGCCTGTCGCGCGCGCGGCAGTTGGTGCGCGACGATCTGATCCGCCGCTTCGGCGAATTCGCGCGCGCGTCGGCGCCGTCGGCGGCGTTCACCGCGGCGGTGATCACCGGCCTGGGCATCGCGAGCAAACCGGCGGCCGCAGCGGCAGCGACGGCGATCGGTGCCGGCGCGATCGGTGCCGGCGCCGAAACCATGGCCGCCAGCGCGATCGGCGGCGGCCTGGCGAGCAAGGGCGCGGCCGGACTGCTCGGCGTCGGCGGGGCGATCGGCGGCGCCGTCGCCAGCGGCGCGCTGGCCGCGCATCTCACCCGCCGCTATCTGCTGGCGTATGCCGATACGCTGGAAGAACGCGACACGATCATGCGCGCCTACCGCCTGTATTTCTGGGTGACTCTGCCGCTGGTGGCGATCGCGTTCGCGATCGCGATGTGGGGCGGCAGTCTGACCGCGACCGTGGTCGCGACGCTGGTCACCGAAGCGATTTCGCTGTGGACGCTGCTGGAGATCCGCCGCACGCTGCTGCCGCTGATCGCGCGCGATCGCGGCCGCGACCCGGTCGGTGCCGAGCGCCGCTGGCGCGCCTACAACTACAGCTACGGCCCGGTGGCGATCTGGGTCAGCGGCGTGGTCTGGGTGGTGTCGATGGTGCTGTTCCATTTCATGCTGCACGGCGCGCCCTGGAGCACCGCCGCGCTGACCGCCGCGGCGCCGTGATGTCCGGCGCGATGCGGAGGCCGCGATGAGCTTCGCGATGGACGGCAGCGCTCTGGACCCGACCGCGATCGAGCGCCTGATCGTCGCGGAATTGCCGGCGGCGCAGCGCGGCGACCGCGACGCCTACGGCCGGATCGTGGCCGCGTGCCAGAACACTGTCACCGCGATCGCGCTGGCGATCACCCGCGACGTGAGCGCGAGCGAGGACATCGCCCAGGACGTGTTCCTCAATGCGTGGCGGCAACTGCGCCGACTGCGCAATCCGGCGAGTTTCCTGCCCTGGCTGCGCCAGATCGCGCGCAATCTCGCCCGCGATCACCTGCGCGCGCAGCGGCATCGGCCGCTGGACGGCGAAGGCGCGGAGCTGGCGATCCGGCTGGCCGCGGATCCGGCGCCGGAACCCGATGCGCAACTCGAAGCCGACGCGCGCGAACGCGCCGCGGTCGAACTGATCTCGGCGCTGCCCGAGGACAGCCGCGAGGCGCTGCTGCTGTTCTATCGCGAGGGCCAGAGTTCGCAGCAGGTGGCGCTGCTGCTGGGGCTGTCCGACGCCGCGGTGCGCAAGCGCCTGTCGCGCGCGCGCCAGAGCCTGCGCGCCGACCTGCTCGCGCGCTTCGGCGAATTCGCCGAAAGCACTGCGCCGGGCGTCGCGTTCACCTCGATCGTCGCCACCGCGCTGACGCTGGCGAGTCCACCGGTCGCGGCCAAGGGCATCCTCGCCGCCGGCGCGGCCGCCGCGGGTGCCAAGACCCTCGGCCAGGTCGCGCTGGGCGCCGCCGGCAGCATCGCGATCGCGCTGATCGGTGCGTTCGCGGGAATCTGGCTCGGCCCGCGCAGCCAGCTCAAGGGCGCGATCGACGAAGAAGAGCGCCGCGGCCTGATCCGCAGCGCCGCGATCAACGGCGCGGCGTCGGTGGCGTTCGTGTTCTGCCTGCTCGCGGTCGCCGCGTTCGAACTCGGCTGGCAGGTGCCGGTGCTGGGGATGCTGGCGTTCATGGCGGTGGTCTTCCATCAGAGCATCGTGGTGCAGCCGCGGGTGATGGCGCGACGCCACGCACTGGAAGCGCAGCGCGACCCGGTCGCCGCGGCGCGCCGGCGACGACGCGAGCGGATCTACTGCTGGATCGGCGCGACGATCGGCCTGATCGGCGGCGTCGGCGGGCTGATCGCGGGGCTGGTGGCATCGGGGAAGCTCTGAGGGCATCCGCCCGAGGCTGAGGAATCGCTTGCGTGCAGGCAGGCAGACCGTTCGTCGCTTCGATCCTGGGAATTGAGACGGCTCAAGGGCAGAATGCGCGCCATCGCGCGGGTTTCCAGGCGATTCCGTTCATTCAGGCCGCCACGCAGCGGCCGCAACAGGGGAAGTTGGACAGGATGCGTTTCATCGTTTCTGCGTGCGCCATGGCGTTGGCGCTGCTCGTTTCAGGACTGGCGCAGGGCCAGGCGGTGTCCCTCGCGGACGAATACCAGAAGA
>JBIJBH010000194.1:0-6921 GCA_044345315.1 Lysobacteraceae bacterium | reverse complement strand
TTCGCGCTGTGGACCGGCTTCACCTTCGTCGGCTTCTTCAGCCCGATCCGCGAACTGGCCGGACATGCGCCGCTGATCGGCGTCTGGCTCAGCGGCGACGGCAAGCTCTGGGGCGGCTGGGAGACATTCTGGATCCTGTTCTACGCGCTGGCGACCTGGGGCAACGCCGGTTTCCTGCGTGAGCAGGTGTGCAAGTACATGTGCCCGTATGCGCGCTTCCAGAGCGCGATGTTCGACCGCAATACGCTGATCATCGCCTACGACCCGATGCGCGGCGAACCGCGCGGCGCGCGCAGGAAGGGCAAGGTGGCGAGCGTACTCGAACGCGCCCGCGGCCTGATCGACAAGGCCACCGCCTACGACTACGTGTTCCGTGCCGCGCATCATCACACCGCGGCCGACAATCTGGTGTCCGCGCGTGGCAATACCGCGATCGCCGACCCGGGCCTGAAGGCCGAGCCGTTGCCGAAGTTCGAGCCCGAGCAACTGGGCGACTGCATCGACTGCACCATCTGCGTGCAGGTCTGTCCGACCGGCATCGATATCCGCAACGGTCTGCAGTACGAGTGCATCGCCTGCGGCGCCTGCATCGACGCCTGCAACGAGGTGATGGACAAGATCGGCTATCCGCGCGGCCTGATCCGCTACGCGACCCAGAACGCGATCGACGGCAAGCCTTCGAAGGTGCTGCGCCCGCGGATCTTCGTCTACGGCGCGCTGCTGCTGGCGCTGCTGGTCGGCTGGGCCTGGGGCGTGACCCATCGCAGCACCCTGATCGTGGAAGTGTTGCGCGACCGCAACGCGCTGTATCGCGAGACCGCGACCGCGATCGAGAACGACTACACGCTCAAGCTGATCAACAAGACCCAGCAGGCGCAGCGCTACCGGATCGTGCTGGAGGCGCCGGAAGGCATCGTCCTGCGCGGGATCGGTCCGCGGATCGAGGCCGGCGCCGAGCAGGTGCTGAGCCTGCCGGTCACCGCGACCGCGCCGGCGTCGCTGACCGGCCGCCGCGAGGTGCGCTTCGTGATCGTCTCCGAGGACGGCAGCGCGCGCGAGGAGATCGACACCAGTTTCTTCGGGAAAACACCGTGAACCACGACCGCAACTCCCCGCGCGACGACGCCGAGACCGCCCGCCAGTCGCCCTGGCGCAATCCGATGGTCTGGCTGATGGTCGGCTTTCCGCTGGCCGCGGTGGTGGCCGGCACCGCGACCCTGTTCATCGCGATCGACGCCGGCGGCAGCGACGCCATCCCCGATGCGGTGCGACGCACCGCGCAGGTGCAGACGGTGGAGCTGGGCCCGGACGAACGCGCGGCCGAGCGCCGGCTGTCGGCGGTGTTCAGCGTGCAGGAGGACGCGGTGGAGGTGCTGGCCGCGACCGGCGACTTCGATCGCACGCAGCCGCTGACATTGTCGCTGCAGCATCCGATCGAGGCCGCGCAGGACATCGCGCTGGTGCTGCAGCCGAACGCACGCGGCGGCTGGAGCGCCGCGCACACGCTGGATGTCGGCCACGACTGGCGGGTGCAGTTGAGCGACGCGACCGGGCAGTGGCGTCTGCTCGGGCGTCTGCCGCGCGACCGGCGCGGCGTGCTGCTGCGGCCGGCGCTGGGCGGCGAGGACGAAACCGCCGAGCCCCGCGAAGCCGCGGCGCCCGACGCCGCGAAGCGCTGAGCATCGAAATCATGTCCGCGCATGCCGTCAGCGCATCCGGTCCCGGCGTCTCTCGTCCAATGCATGTCGCAGACGAGACCGCGACCGGTCCCTGTTTTCACTGCGGCGAAGCGTTGCCGGCGCAGCCGCTGCGCGAGACCGTCGCCGGCGCGACGCAGGCGTTCTGCTGCACAGGCTGCGCCGCCGCCGCGCGCTGGATCGCCGAGGCGGATCTGGGCGACTACTACCGCCTGCGCAGCGACGCCGCCGCGCGGGTCGACACCGCGGCCGTCGACTACGCCTGCTGGGATCGCGCCGATCTGCTCGCCGAGCACAGCATCGTGGTCGAAGGCGCGGGCGACGCGCGCGAGAACTGCACACGCGAGATCACCCTGCTTACCGACGGCATGCGCTGCGCCGCCTGCGCCTGGCTGATCGATCGCGCGCTCAGCCGCGAACCCGGCGTGCGCGAGATCGCCGCCAATGCAGTCACCGGCCGCATCCGCATCGTCTGGGACAGCGCGCGCACGCCGCTGTCGGCGCTGCTGACGCGATTGGCGGCACTCGGCTACAGGCCATCGCTGGCGACCGGCGAGCTGCGCGAGCGCGAACGCCGGCGCGAACGCAATCGCTGGCTGCTGCGTCTGGGCGTGGCCGGGCTCGGCGCGATGCAGGCGATGATGTACGCCGAGGCGCTGTTCTTCGGAGGCAGCGGCCTCGATACCGCCGGCGAGATGCCGCTGCCGACCCGCGATTTCCTGCGCTGGATCACCTTCCTGGTGTCCACGCCGGTGGTGTTCTACGCCGGCTGGCCGTTCATCGAGGGCATGTGGCGCGAACTGCGCGCGCGCCGCCTCGGCATGGACACGCTGATCGCCGGCTCCACGCTGCTGGCGTATTTCGCGAGTCTCATCGAGACCCTGCGCGGCGGCGTGCACGTCTGGTACGACGCCGCGGTGATGTTCGTGTTCCTGCTGCTGGCCGCGCGCATGCTGGAGCAGCGCGCGCGCGGCATCGCCAGCGCGCAGGTCGATGCGCTGGCGCGCGCGCGCCCGGCGCTGGCGCTGCGCGAGCGCGCCGATGGCACGGTCGAACAGGTGCCGCTGAACGCGCTCGCCGCCGGCGACGTGGTGCGGGTCGCGGTCGGCGACGCGGTGCCGGCCGACGGCGAGGTGCTGGAGGCCGATGCCGCGTTCGACGAATCGCTGCTCACCGGCGAATCGCGCCCGGTCGACAAGCGCCAGGGCGATCCGGTCTGGGCCGGCAGTCACTGCCGCGAGCGTCCGGCGCGGCTGCGCGTGCTGCGCACCGGCGCCGACACCCGGCTGTCGCAGCTGGCGCGTCTGGTCGAGCGCGCGCAGGAGGAACGCCCGCCGATCGCGCGCGTCGCCGACCGCATCGCCAGCGTGTTCGTCAGTGTGCTGCTGCTGTGCGCGGTGGCGGTGTATCTGTGGTGGCGGATGCACGAGCCCGCGCGCGCGTTCGAGGTCGCGCTGGCGGTGCTGGTGGTCAGTTGCCCCTGCGCGCTGTCGCTGGCGGTGCCGGCCGCGCTCGCCACCGCGCACGGTGCGCTGGCGAAACTCGGCGTGCTCGCGCTGCGCGGCGACGCGCTCGACACGCTGGCGCGCGCCGACCGCATCGTGTTCGACAAGACCGGCACCCTCAGCGACCGCGCGCCGCGACTGGCCGAGGTCGAAAGTTTCGAAGGCATGACCCGGGCGCAGGCGCTGGTGATCGCGACCGCGCTGGAGCGCGAGAGCGGCCATCCGCTGGCCGCGGCGTTCACGGCGGCGGCGGAAGCGAAAGCGAATCCCCCCCGCCCCCCTTTTGCAAAGGGGGGTGAGCTTGCCGATGCCGATCGTTCGACGGCCGCCGCGCTGCCGACGGTATCTGCCGATGTCGATATCGACGATCACCCGCGCTTGCCCCCTTTGCAAAAGGGGGCCGACGCCCGCGCAGCGGGTGGCGGGGGGATTCGCTTTCCCGCGCACAACCTGCGCGCCGAACCCGGCCAGGGCATCGCCGGCGAAGTCGACGGCCGCGCCTGGCGGCTCGGTCGCGCCGGCTGGGCTGCGGGTCGCGCCGACGACGACGCACTCTGGCTCGGCGACGGCAGCCGCGCCTTCGCCCGTTTCGTGCTGCGCGAGACGCCGCGCGCCGACGCGGCCGAGGCGCTCGCCGCGCTGCGCGCGCAGGGGCTGCGGGTTTCGCTGTGCAGCGGCGATGCCGAGCCCGCGGTCGCGCGTCTGGCCGCCGCGGTCGGCATCGATCCCGACCAGACCCGCGCCCGGCAGGCCCCCGAGGACAAACTCGCCGTCGTGCGCCGGCACCAAGCCGAGGGCGAGATCGTGGCGATGGTCGGCGACGGCCTCAACGACGCCCCGGTGCTGGCCGGCGCCGATGTCTCCCTGGCCCTGGCCGACGGCGCGGCGCTGGCCCAGCGCGCGGCGGACTTCGTGGTCTCCGGCGGCGCGCTTGTGCGCATCCCGCAGGCGGTGGCCCTGGCCCGCCGCACCCGTCGGATCGTCCGCCAGAACATCGTCTGGGCGCTCGGCTACAACGTGCTGGCGCTGCCGCTGGCCGCCGCCGGCGTGGTCACGCCGTGGATGGCCGCGCTGGGCATGGCGCTGTCCTCGCTGCTCGTCACCCTGAACGCCCTGCGGCTCAGCCTTCCGGCGCGCGGCGGCGGGATTTGATCGGGGTCAGAACCTGCGCTCGCAGGCGGGGCTAGGCTGCGGCGCATGAACATCCTGCTCGCCCTGATCCCGATCAGCCTGCTGCTGCTGGGCGCAGCCATCTGGGCTTTCGTCTGGGCGGTGAAGAAGGGCCAGTACGACGATCTCGATACCCCGGCGCTGGACATCCTGGTCGACGACGACAAGCCACGACCGGCGCCGCTCGACGCCGCTGCCCGCCATGGCGATCGCGACCGCTGAGCGCGCCGCCATGATCCGTCTGTGGGAGCGACGCGAGTCGCGACCGGGTCGCGGCGACCTCAAAAAGCGGTCGCGACTGGCGTCGCTCCCACAGGCGAGGCCCGGCGCAGGGGCATGGCAATGCTGATCGACTGGCTGGTCGTCGCCGCCGCGCTGCTCGCCGGCCTGCTCGGCGGCGTGCACTGCGCCGCGATGTGCGGGGCGATCGCGACCAGCCTGTCGTTCGGGCAGCAGGCGCCGACGCCGGCGGCGCAGTGGCTGCAGGCGCTGCAGCCGAATCTCGGCCGGGTCCTCGGCTACACCCTCGCCGGCGCTCTCGTCGGCGGCGTCGGCCATGGCCTGGTCGCGCTGGCGCAGACCCCGGCGCTGATGTTCGGCATGCGTCTGGGCGTTGGGCTGTTGATGATCGTCGTCGCGCTGCGTCTGCTCGATCCGTCCGGCCGCTTCAATCCGCTGGCGCGCCCGGCGAACGCGCTCTGGCGGCGGCTGCAGCCGCTGCAAAGGACGTTGCTCCCCGCCGACACCGCACTCAAGCGCGTCGGCATCGGTCTGCTCTGGGGCTGGTTGCCCTGCGGCCTCAGCGCGACCCTGCTCGCCACCGCCTGGCTGCAGGCCAGTGCGCTCAACGGCGCCCTGACCATGGCCGCCTTCGGCCTCGGCACCCTGCCGGTGATGCTGCCGCTGACCTGGAGCGGCGCCCGTCTCGGCCAGCGCCTGCAGCGCGGCGGTCTGCGCGCCGCCGCCGGCATTCTGGTGCTGTTCGCCGGCGGCCTGACCATGGCCGCGCCGTGGCTGATGCAGGTGCCGGCCCTGCATGGCGTCCTCGCCGCACTGGGCTGTCGGCCGCTGGCCTGATCCACGGGGGACGCCGTCGCGGACCCCGGGTTATCCTGTGCCCGCCGTCGCGGTTCGCCCGGTCGATGGCCCTTTCCCACCCTCCATCAGACGCGATCGAGTTCCACATGACCAAAGACGAAGTCACCCAACTCCTCCTCGACCACCTCAAACAGGAGGGCTATGTCCCGCATGTGGACAGCGACGGCGATGTCGCCTTCAAGGCCGAAGGCCGCAGTTACTTCATCGATTTCAACGAAGCCGGCGAGCTGTACTACTTCCGCCTCGCGTTCCCGAATTTCTGGTCGATCGAGGACGAGGATGAGCGCCGCCGGGTCGAAGCCGCCGCCTGCGCCGCCTCGCGCGACATCAAGTCGGCCAAGGTTTACCCGGTCAACGACAACACCTGGGGCTCGGTCGAGATCTACGTCTCCTCGCCGCAGGAATTCCTCAAGGTGATGATGCGCTCGCTCAACTGCCTGCAGGGCGCCGCCCAGGTGTTCCGCCGCACGATGCAGGAATCCGCGCCGCAGCAGTGATCGCGGCGCACGGTCGCCCGGCGGCGGCGATGCCGCGGCCGGGCGGTCGGATGTTCGATCGTTGCGGCGGGTTTCGAAAGCGCGTCCACATCACCCCGCCTCCCGCACCACCTCCAGCACCTCCTCGCCGTAGCGCGCGAGTTTGGCGCCGCCGATGCCGCCGATGCGGCCGAGTTCCGGCAGCGAGTCCGGGCGGCGCTCGGCGATTTCGCGCAGGGTGCTGTCGTGGAAGATCACGTAGGCGGGTACGTTCTGTTCCTTCGCCAGCCGCGCGCGCAGGTCGCGCAGGGCGCGGAACAGGGGCAGGGCTTCGGGCAGGACGGAGACGCCCGTGCGCGGACGGTCCTCGCGTTCGCGGGATTTCTTCGCGATCAGTTCGCGGCGCATCTGCACGCGCTGGCTGCCGGCGAGCACGGCGCGGCTGGCGTCGGTGAGGCGCAGGCCGCCGTAGCCTTCGGCGTCGACCGCGAGCAGGCCCATCGCGACCAGTTGCCGGAACACGCCGCGCCAGGTCTTCGCGTCGAGGTCGGCGCCGATGCCGTAGGTGCTCACGCGATCGTGTCCGAACTGGCGGATCTTCTCGCCTTCGCCGCCGCGCAGCACCTCGATCAGATGAGCCACGCCGAAGCGCTGGCCGGTGCGGTAGACGCAGCTCAGCGCCTTGCGCGCGGCCTCGGTGGCGTCCCAGGCGGCGGCCGGGGTCAGGCAGTTGTCGCAGTGGCCGCAGGGCTCGGGATAGGTTTCGCCGAACCCGGCGAGCAACACCTGGCGGCGGCAGCGCATCGATTCGCAGTAGCCGAGCAGTTGATCGAGCTTGCGTCGTTCGAGCTGCTTGCGCTCTTCGCCGGCCTCGGACTGCTCGATCATCTGCTTCAGCAGCACCATGTCGCCGAGGCCGTAGCACAGCCACGCTTCCGCGGGCTCGCCGTCGCGACCGGCGCGGCCGGTTTCCTG
>JBIJBH010000295.1:0-5239 GCA_044345315.1 Lysobacteraceae bacterium | reverse complement strand
TGAACATTCCCGGGCCGCTGCTCGACCGCATGGAAGTGATCCGCATCCCCGGTTACACCGAGGAGGAGAAGCTCAACATCGCCGCGCGCTACCTGGTGCCCAAGCAGCTCAAGGCCAACGGTCTGAAGCCGGCGGAGCTGAAGATCTCCGAGGACGCGGTGCGCGACATCGTCCGTTACTACACCCGCGAATCCGGCGTGCGCAATCTCGAACGCGAAATCTCCAAGATCTGCCGCAAGGTGGTGAAGGAGATCGCGCTCTCCGGGCCGAAGAAAGGCGCGCGTCCGGTGAAGTCGGTCAGCGTGTCGGCGAAGACGCTGGACAAGTATCTCGGCGTGCGCAAGTTCGATTTCGGTCGTGCGGAGAACGACAACGAAGTCGGCATGGTCACCGGCCTGGCCTGGACCGAGGTCGGCGGCGATCTGCTGCAGATCGAATCCACGCTGATGCCGGGCAAGGGCCAGTTGATCCTCACCGGCCAGCTCGGCGACGTGATGAAGGAATCGGCTTCGGCCGCGCTGTCGGTGGTGCGTGCGCGCACCGAACGGCTGGCGATCGACATCGATTTCCTGCAGAAACTCGACGTCCATCTGCACGTTCCCGACGGCGCCACGCCGAAGGACGGCCCGAGCGCGGGCATCGCGATGACCACCGCGCTGGTGTCTGCGCTGACCAAGGTGCCGGTGCGCGCGGACGTGGCGATGACCGGCGAGATCACGCTGCGCGGCAAGGTCACCGCGATCGGCGGACTGAAGGAAAAACTGCTTGCGGCGCTGCGCGGCGGCATCCGCACGGTGATCATTCCGGAGGAGAACCGAAAGGATCTGGCCGATATCCCGAAGACCGTGACCGACAGCATCGAGATCGTGCCGGTGCGCTGGATCGACGAAGTGCTGGATCTTGCATTGGAACGTCCGATCGCGCCGAGCGCGTCCGGTCGCGAGCCGCGGGTCGCAGCGCGCAAGGCCGCGAAACCGGCGAAGCCCGCCGCGGGCGCGCGTCGCGACGTGCGCAGGCACTGAGTCGCGCGCGTCCGCGCGACGCCGCGTGCAGCGTTAGCGAGGTTGCGACGGCGATGCGCCATCGCGCGTGCCTCGATCATGAATTGCGCGTTTTTCCCGGGATTTTCAGCGATTTTCGGTTGCTTCTCCGGGGGGGCGCTGGTATAACGGTCGCCTTCGGCGCGGCCCTCCGCCGCGCCGATGTCGTTTCGCGGTTCGGCGTGCGCCCCTGGGCGACCACCGTTCATCTTCCGCTGCACCGCGCCATTAACGCTTTCATCCCCACTTCCGGAGTCATGACATGAACAAAGCCGAGCTTGTCGACGCGATCGCCGCTTCCGCCGAACTGTCCAAGGCCGATGCCGGTCGCGCGCTCGACGCCACCATCGCCGCCATCACCCAGGCGCTCAAGAAAGGCGATACGGTGAGCGTCATCGGCTTCGGTTCGTTCGTGGTCCGCGCGCGCGCCGAGCGCACCGGCCGCAACCCGAAGACCAAGGAAGAAATCCGCATTCCGGCCTCGAACAGCCCGGTGTTCAAGGCCGGCAAGGCTCTCAAGGACGCGGTCAACTGAATTTCCGGTTCGGGTGCTTAGCTCAGCGGTAGAGCGTCTCCTTTACACGGAGAGGGTCGGGGGTTCGATCCCCTCAGCACCCACCAGCCGGAGGCGTGCGGTGGAAGGTGTCCCGTCGGAATTCTTCGAAACCGATGACAAGGTATTCCTTTTCGCCGCCGACCTGCGTTAGAATGCGCGCCGTTCGCTGCAAGGCGAACGAGAGGGAATACACAGCGGAGTGGTAGTTCAGTCGGTTAGAATGCTGGCCTGTCACGCCGGAGGTCGCGGGTTCGAGTCCCGTCCACTCCGCCATTTTCCCCATGGATTCATCGAGACACCAGTCTCACGCCACGCCCCCGGGCGAGGCAGCCAAGGCGCCGGAGACGGCGCCTTTTGCGTTTCAGGGGCATGGGCGGGCCGTCCGCCGCCCGAAGACCGGGCCGGACCTGCCAGAGGCCCCGGATTCCGCCGCAACCCGGCCACGTCCCCCCGATCTCCCGGCCGCAATCGCCTCCGGCTGCGTCGGCCGGCTGTTTTCAAGGGCCTCCCAGCCGCTACACTAGCCGGCTCCTCTCACGGCTACGCTCGCCAATGCTGCAGGCCCTTCGCGAAAAATCCTCCGGCTGGATCGCCACCATCATCCTCGGCTTGTTGATGATCCCGTTCGCCTTCTTCGGCATGGAGCAGTATCTGTTCCAGCGCACGGAGACCTTCGCCGCGCGGATCCAGGCGCCGCCCGCATGGTGGCCCACGGCACCGGACTGGTGGCTGGTGCGCAAGGCCCTGTGGCAGAAGGAGGAGATCACCGTCGAGGAATTCCGCAGCGAATTCGAGCGTCAGCGCCAGCAGCAGCGGCAGATGGCGGGCGAGGAGTTCGACCCGCGCGCCTTCGAGAGCGAGGACAACAAGCGCAACATCATCGATCGCATGGTCGACCAGCGGATCATGCGCATGGCGGTGGATCGCGGCGGGCTCGCGATCGGCAACGCCCAGTTGAACAAGACGATCCAGTCGATCCCGGACTTCCAGGTCGACGGCCGTTTCGACCCGCAGCGCTATCGGCTGATGCTCGCCTCCGGACAGCCGGCGCGTACGCCGGTGGAGTTCCAGGAAGAGATCCGCGAGACCCTGAAGCAGCAGTTGCTGGCGGCGCGTCTGGCCGGTTCCGCCTTCGTCACCAACAGCGAGGGCCAGCGCCTGATTTCGCTGCTCAGCGAGAAACGCGACGTGACCTACGCGGTGCTGCCGACGCCGCCGGTCGACACCGCGCCGGTGCCCGCGAGCGAGATCGTGGCCTGGTACAAGGCGAATCCGCAGGATTTCCGCGCGCCGGAAACGGTGACGATCGAGTACGTCGAGATCAACGCCGCGACCCTGCCCGAGCCGGCACCGGCGGACGAAGCCGCGCTGCGCGAGCGTTACGATCAGGAAAAGGGCCGGTTCGTCGAGCCCGAGCAGCGTCTGACCTCGCACATCCTGATCAAGGTCGCGGCCGATGCCGACGCCGCGGCGCAGAAGGCCGCGGAGGCGAAGGCGCAGGATCTGCTGAAGCAGGTGCGCGCCGGCGGCGATTTCGCCGCGCTCGCGCGCCAGCATTCCGAAGACGTGTCCAAGGACACCGGCGGCGATCTGGGCTGGGTGGCGCAGAACGGCCAGATGGTCAAGCCGTTCGAGGACGCCGTGTTCGCCACCGCGAGCGGCCAGGTGTCCGGCCCGGTGAAGACCGAATTCGGCTGGCATCTGATCCAGGTGCGCGAGATCAAGCCGGGCAGCACGATTCCGTTCGAACAGGCGCGGCCGGAACTGGAGCGGCTGGTCGCCGAGAACGCGCGCGAGCGCGCCTACAACGACATCACCGGCACGCTGTTGGACGAAGTGCTCAAGGCGCCGGGTTCGCTCGGGCCGGCCGCGCGCAGCGTGAAGCTGCCGGTGCAGCGGATCGGCCCGTTCGCGCGCGGCCAGGGCACCGGCATCGCCGCCTCGCCGGCGGTCCAGCGCATCGCGTTCACGGAGGATCTGATCCAGAGCCGCAACGCCAGCGATCCGATCGACATCGCGCCCAATCACAGCGTCGTGATCCGGGTCGTGGAGCACAAGCCGGAACAGGTGCAGCCGCTGGAGAAGGTCGGCGCCCAGGTCGTCGCCGCGATCCGCGCCGATCGCGCGCGCAAGGCGCTGGAAGCCGAGGCCGAGGCGGTGCTGGCGCGGCTGAAGAAGGGCGAGTCGCTGAACGCGATCGCGACCGAAAAGGGCTGGGTCGTCGCCAGCGTGCCGGGCGTGCCGCGCAATGCGCCGATGCCCGATGCCCGCGCGACCGAGGCCTATTTCCAGGTGCCGGCGCCGGCGGCGGGCAAGGCGACGCCGGGTCGGGCCGCGACCGCCGACGGCCGCGTGGTGCTGTTCGAAGTGACCGGCATCGGCAAGGCCGACGAGAACGAGGTCACCCCCGAGATGCGCGCGGGGTTCCTGCGCGACCTCGGGCCGCGGATCGGCGAGCAGGACGCGGTGTCGGTCGGCAAGGCCCTGCGCAAGGGCATGAAGGTCGACATCGCGCTGGATCGGCTCTGACCCGATCCGCAGCGCGGAAGCAGCGAAAAAGCCCGGCATCGCCGGGCTTTTTCGTTGGCGTCGCGGATGCGGCGGATGGGCCCGAAACGCTCAGCCCTTGTCGATCCCGGTCATGCCCAGGATGTTGTAGCCGGCATCGACGTAGGTGATCTCGCCGGTCATGCCGGAGGCGAGATCCGAGCACAGGAAGGCGGCGACGTTGCCGACGTCCTCGATGGTCACGGTGCGGCGCAGCGGCGCGTTCTCTTCGACGTGGCCGAGGATCTTGCGGAAGCCGGCGATGCCTGCGGCGGCAAGGGTCTTGATCGGGCCGGCCGAGATCGCGTTCACGCGGATGCCCTCCGGGCCGAGGTTGCAGGCCAGATAGCGCACGCTGGATTCGAGGCTGGCCTTGGCCACGCCCATCACGTTGTAGCCGGTGAGGGCGCGTTCGGCGCCGAGGTAGGACAGGGTGAGGATCGCGCCCTTGCGGCCCTGCATCATCGGCCGCGCGGCCTTGGCGAGGGCGGCCAGCGAATACGAGGAGATGTCGTGGGCGATGGCGAAGTTCTCGCGGGTCAGACCGTCGAGGAACTGCCCGGCGATCGCTTCGCGCGGAGCGAAGGCGATGGCGTGGATCAGGATGTCGAAGCCGTCCCAGCGTTGGCCGAGTTGTTCGAAGCAGGCCGCGATCTGGGCGTCGTCGGAGACATCCAGCGGCAGCACGATGTCCGAGCCGTATTCGGCGGCGGCGCTTTCCACGCGCGACTTCAGTTTGTCGTTCTGGTAGGTGAAGGCGAGTTCGGCGCCCTCGCGGTGCATGGCTTCGGCGATGCCGGTGGCGATCGATCGTTCGCTGGCGATGCCGGTGATGAGCGCACGCTTGCCCTGCAGGAAACCCATGATTCGTCTCGTGACTGGAACGGAACGGCTAGTGTGCCATGCAGGCCCGGCCATCGGCTGCCGTACGGAAACGCGATCAGGCGCGGAAACCGTCCTTCCAGCGCCGCAGCTCGGCGAAGGTCTCGACCCGATCGGCGGGCGCGCGGCCGAGGCGTGCGGCGATCGCGGCACGCAGCGCCAGCGTGTCGCAGCGCAGGAACGGGTTGGTCGCGCGTTCGAGCGCGATGGTCGA
>JBIJBH010000193.1:0-6968 GCA_044345315.1 Lysobacteraceae bacterium | reverse complement strand
CCGCGACCGACAAGGCGCAGAAGCTGATCCAGAAGCTGCTGTTCGCGACCCTGTCGGTGGTGCTGCTGGTGCTGTTCGCGCTCGGCCGGCGCGAGGCGATCGTGGTCGGCACCGCGGTGATCCTGACCCTGGCGCTGACCCTGTTCGCGTCGTGGGCGATGGGCTTCACCCTCAATCGCGTCTCGCTGTTCGCGCTGATCTTCTCGATCGGCATCCTGGTGGACGACGCGATCGTGGTGGTCGAGAACATCCACCGGCACATGGCGCGCGGCGGCAAATCGCTGCGCGAGGCGATTCCGCCGGCGGTGGACGAGGTCGGCGGCCCGACCATCCTCGCGACCTTCACCGTCATCGCCGCGCTGCTGCCGATGGCCTTCGTCAGCGGGCTGATGGGGCCGTACATGCGGCCGATTCCGATCAACGCCTCGGCCGGCATGCTGATTTCGCTCGCGATCGCGCTGGTGGTCACGCCATGGCTGTCGCTCAAGTTGCTCAGGCCGCATGTCGCGCATGGTGAAGGCAACAGCGCGAAGGCCGGCGAAAGCCGCGTGCACCGATGGTTCGCGCGACTGATGACGCCGTTCCTCGACCCCGCCCGCGGCGCGCGGCGCCGGCATCTGCTGTTCGGCGGCATGGTCGCGCTGGTGCTGCTGTCGGCCAGCCTCGCGGTCGTCCAACGGGTGGTGCTGAAGATGCTGCCGTTCGACAACAAGTCCGAGCTTCAGGTGATCGTGGACATGCGCGAAGGCAGCACCCTGGAGCGCACCAACGCGCTGCTGACCGAACTGGCCGCGACCGCGGCGGCGTTTCCGGAGGTCGCGCATGTCCAGGGCTATGCCGGAACGTCGGCGCCGATCAATTTCAACGGCCTGGTGCGCCAGTACTTCCTGCGCAGCGGCGCCAACGTCGGCGATCTGCAGATCAATCTGGTCGACAAGCATCATCGCGACCGCCAGAGCCACGCGATCGCGCTGGCGATGCGGCCGCAGCTCGACGCGGTGGGTCGTCGCCACGGCGCCTCGGTCAAGGTGGTCGAAGTGCCGCCGGGGCCGCCGGTGCTGGCACCGCTGGTGGCCGAGGTCTACGGCCCGGATCCGGCGAAACGGCGTGCGATCGCGCTGGCGCTGGAACAGCGTTTCCGCGCCACCGCCGACATCGTCGATATCGACACCACGGTCGAGACCGCGGCGCCGCGCGAGGTGCTGGTCGTCGATCGCGAGCGCGCGACGCGGCTGGGCGTGGATCAGGCGACGATCGCCGACACCCTCGCCGCCGCGGTCGGCGGCCACGACGCGACCTGGCTGCAGGACGGCGTCTCGCGCGTACCGCATCCCGTGCGTCTGCGCGTGCCGGTGGCCGAACAGGCGAATCTCGACCGCCTGCTCGCGCTGTCGGTGAAGGGCGGGCAGGGCCAGGTGGTGCCGCTGCGCGAAGTGGTGCGGGTGGTCCGCGCCGAATGGGACGGCGCGATCCACCACAAGGATCTGCGCCCGGTGGTCTACGTCACCGGCGACGAGGCCGGCGCGCTCGACAGCCCGCTGTACGGCATGTTCGATCTGGTCGGGCAGGTCTCGGCGCACGCGATCGGCGGCGAGCGGCTGGCGCAGTCGTTCATCCGCCAGCCCGAGCGCACCGATGGCTATGCGATCAAGTGGGACGGCGAGTGGCAGATCACCTACGAAACCTTCCGCGACATGGGCATCGCCTACGCCGCCGGACTGGCGTTGATCTATCTGCTGATCGTCGCCCAGTTCCGCAGCTATCTGGTGCCGCTGGTGATCATGGCGCCGATCCCGATGACCGTGATCGGGGTGATGCCCGGCCACGCCCTGCTCGGCGCGCAGTTCACCGCGACCTCGATGATCGGCATGATCGCGCTGGCCGGGATCATCGTGCGCAACTCCATCCTGCTGGTCGATTTCATCAATCAGGCGGTGACCGAAGGACGCAGCCCCGCCGAGGCGGTGATCGAGGCCTGCGCGGTGCGCGCGCAGCCGATCGTGCTGACCGCGCTGGCGGCGATGCTCGGCGCGTTCTTCATCCTCGACGACCCGATCTTCAACGGCCTGGCGGTCTCCTTGATTTTCGGCATCCTGGTCAGCACATTGCTCACCCTGATCGTCATCCCGCTGCTGTACTACGTTCTGCTGACCCGCAACGCCGCCAAGGAGCCCGCGTCATGAGCGAAGATGTCCGCATCGTACTGGAACAGGAAAGCGCCTACGGTTTCCGGGTGACGTTCGAAGGCACCGGCCTCGACGCCCTGCATACCGACGAACCCGCGCCGCTGGGCGCCGGCGCCGGCCCGAATCCTTCGGCGCTGCTGCTGGCGGGGGTCGCCAACTGCCTCTCGGCCAGCCTGCTGTTCGCGCTGCGCAAGTTCAGGAACGACCCCGGCCCGATCCGCGCCGAGATCGTCGCCCGCCGCGAGCGCAACGCCGAAGGGCGCTGGCGCATCCCGCGCGCCGAGGTCGCGATCCACCTGTCGGACAAGGCCGCCGATCTCGAACACTTCGACCGCGTGCTCGCCCAGTTCGAGGAGTTCTGCATCGTCACCCAGAGCGTGCGCGAGGGCGTGCAGGTCGATGTGCGGATCATCGACGCCGACGGCGTCGCGCGCGTGCCGGGGAAGTGAGCGGAGCGGCGCCATGAACGACGCCGCCGGCGACAGCCTGCGCATCGCCTGCCCGGCCTGCCACGCGCTCAATCGGGTGCCGGCGGCACGCCTCGGCGACCACCCGGTCTGCGGCCGCTGCAGGGCGCTGCTGTTCACGGCGCATCCGCTGGCCCTGGACGCTGCGGGTTTCGAGCGCCACGTCGTGCAGTCCGAACTGCCGGTGCTGGTGGATTTCTGGGCGCCCTGGTGCGGCCCGTGCCGGACGATGGCGCCGCAGTTCGAGGCCGCCGCCGCTGCGCTGGAGCCGGCGGTCCGGCTGGCCAAGATCGACACCGAGGCGCAACCGGCGCTGGGCGCGCGTTTCGGCATCCGCAGCATCCCCACGCTCGTACTCTTCCGTGCCGGCCGCGAGCTGGCGCGCCGCTCCGGCGCGATCGGTGCCGCCGAGATCGCGCACTGGACCCGCGCGCAGCTGCGCTGATCGCGATTCGCCCTGAATCCTGCCCGGATCGACACCGGCGCCGACCGTCATCCATGAGGAACCCGTCATGTCCCGCTCCGCCCGCTTCCTGATGCTCGCCGCCACGATCGCCCTGCTGCCCGCCGCCTGCGCCACGATGCGCGACACCGCGGTGGAGACGCCCGCCCCGACGCCGGTCGCGCTGCCGGCGGCCATGCCGTCCGGCGTCGCCCTGCTGCAGCCGAAGCCGGATTTGCTCGTCGCCGGCCAGCCCGCGGCCGACGACTGGAAAGCCCTCGCCGATGCCGGCGTGCGCACCGTGATCAACCTGCGCCCGGCGGCGGAAATGCAGGGCCGCGACGAACGCGCCGAAGTCGCGGCCGCGGGTCTGCGCTACGTCGAACTGCCGATCGCCGGCGCCGGCGACATCAACGCCGACAATGCGCGCAAACTCGCCGAACTGCTGGGCCAGGCCGACGGCCCGGTGCTCGTGCACTGCGGCAGCGGCAACCGCGTCGGCGGGCTGCTCGCGGTGGCGAAGGCGCAGGCGGGCATGCCCGCCGATGAAGCCCTGGAGTTCGGGCGCAGCGCCGGCATGAAATCCTCCGAGACCCGCGCGCGCGCCGTGATCGAAGAGCAGCGCGTCGCGCTGTGCGCCGCCGACACCGCGCGCGCCGCCGACCCGGCGCAGTGCCCGGCCGGCGGTTGAGCCGCGCCGATCGGAGCGCCGATCAGAGCCGATCGATCGGCAGCTTGAGGTAACGCACGCCGTTGTCTTCCGGCTCGGGCAGGCGTCCGGCGCGGATGTTGACCTGCACCGACGGCAGCAGCAGCGCCGGCATCGCCAGGGTCGCGTCGCGCGCGTTGCGGATGGCGACGAACGCCTCCTCGTTCACGCCTTCGCGGACATGGATGTTGTCGGCCTTCTGCGCGCCGATCGTGGTCTCGCAGGCGTAGTCGCGACCGCCCGGGGCATAGTCGTGGCAGACGAACACGCGGGTGTCGTCCGCCAGCGCGAACAGTCGCCGGATCGATCGATACAGCATGCGCGCGTCGCCGCCCGGGAAATCGCAGCGCGCGGTGCCGCCGTCGGGCATGAAGATCGAATCGCCGACGAACACGGCATCGCCGATCCGGTAGGCGATGCTGTCGTTGGTGTGGCCCGGCACGGCGATGACCTGGGCCTCGATCGCGCCGATCGCGAAGCGCTCGCCGTCGGCGAACAGATGGTCGAACTGCGAGCCGTCGACCGGAAAATGCTCGCCGAGATTGAAGATCGGCCGGAACGTCTTCTGCACCGTGCGGATGCCTTCGCCGATCGCGAGCCGCGCGTCGGGCAACTGCGTTTTCAGCCAGTGCCCGGCGCTGAGGTGATCGGCATGGGCATGGGTTTCGAGGATCCAGACGACCTGCAGGCCCTGCGCATGGACGTGGTCCAGCACCTTCCGCGCCGAGGCCGTCGACGTGCGCCCGGATTTCGCGTCGAAATCCAGCACCGGGTCGACGATCGCCGCCTGCCGCGTCGTGGCGTCGGCGACCACGTAGGTCCAGGTGCAACTCTCGGCGTGGAAGAAGGGCACGACGTCGATGGGCATGATGTCAGTGGGCACGGCGTCGGGGGACATGGCGCGTCCAGCGGCAGGAGGACGCAGCGGATTCTACGCCCGGCGAACCGCGCCGGGCGGCCTGGCATCCGCAATGCATCCGCAATCGCGGAGGGTCGATCCTGCATAATCGGAAGATGAACGAAAAACTCCCGCTCCTGATCGATACCGACCCCGGCGTGGACGACGCGCTGGCCCTGCTGATGGCCTTCGATGCCCCGCATCACAGCGTCGTGGCCCTGACCATCGCCGCCGGCAACGTCGGCCTGACACACACGGTCGCCAACGCGCTGAAGCTGTGCGAGGTCGCGAATGTGGATGTCCCCGTCTTCGCCGGCTGCGACGCGCCGCTGCTGCATCCCGCGCCCGATGCCTCCTACGTGCACGGCCGCGACGGTTTCGGCGACATCGGCTATCCGCCGGCCGCGAAGCGTGCCGAGGCCGAACACGCGGCGCAGGCGATGATCCGGCTTTCGCATGCCCATGCCGGGCTTCTGGTGGTGTGCATGCTCGGGCCGCTGACCAATCTGGCGGTGGCCCTGAAACTCGATCCGACCCTGCCGGAGCGTGTCGGCCGCATCGTGGTCATGGGCGGCGCGGTGACCGGGCAGGGCAACACCACCCCGACCGCCGAGTTCAACATCGGCTTCGACCCCGAGGCCGCGCATCTGGTGTTCGAGGCCTTCGCCGCGGCCGGGAAGATCGTCGAGGTCGCGGACTGGGAAGCGGTCATCCGCCACGGCTTCCTGCATCGCGATGTCGAGACCTGGCTGGCCGCCGATCACCCGCGGGCCCGCTTCTACGAGGCGATCTCGCGCAAGACCCGGGAATGGTCCGCCGGCCTGCGCGGCGAGCGCTGGCACGCCGCCGACGCCCTGGCGATGGCCCTGCTGGTCGCCCCGGAAGGCGCCACCGCGCTGGAACGCCGCCCGCTGCGGGTCGAGCTGACCGGTGCCGAGACCCGCGGCATGACCGTGGTCGACTGGGGCCGCCGCAGCGGCCGGGCCGACAACGCCGAGATCCTGATGGCCTACGACCAGACCGCTTTCGAGGCCCTGATCCGGCGGGCGCTGGGCGCCGATTGAGAGGTAGCCGACGGGCGGCTTGAGCCCGGGCGCGGGAGGCCGCTATAATGCCCGGCTTTCCGCTCAACTCCGGTGCTCGCCATGAAGGCCGACATCCATCCCGACTACCGTCAGGTCGTGTTCCAGGACGTGACCTCGGACTTCAAGATCCTCACCCGCTCGACCCTTGGCAGCAAGGAGACGATCAAGTGGGAGGACGGCAACGAGTACCCGCTGATCAAGGTGGAAATCTCGTCGTCCTCGCACCCGTTCTACACGGGCAAGCACAAGATCGTCGACACCAGCGGTCGCGTCGACAAGTTCCGTCGCCGCTACGGCAAGTAAGGTTCCGCATCGGGTTCCGCGCGAACCCTACGCGAAAGCCCGAATCGGTACGGCCCTGATCCTCACCGCTTGCATGCGGGTCGGATCACGGGACACATCCCGCATTCTCCGCAACGGCCGCCCTTCGGCGGCCGTTGTCGTGTCCGCGTGTGTGCGTTCCGCGGCTGCGACCAAAGTCCAGCGCCGGCGCGCGCGGGAGCTTGTGCGATAATCGCGCGCAGTCGCGGCCGTGGTCGCGACTTCCTTCCCCCGAACAAACCGCGTCGTTCTTCCGCGACGCCGCCGTCATGGTTCCCCCAAGCTTCCGGGAGTGCGTCGTGTCTCAACAGGATTCCAACATCCCCAGCCAGGTCATCCTCAACGTCGCCGACAAGGCGGTCGCGCTGCCGGTGCACGCGCCCACGGTCGGCAGCGGCTGCATCGACATCGCGAAATTGCCCAAGGAAACCGGCCTGTTCACCTACGACTCGGGCTTCACCGCCACCGCGTCGTGCCGCTCGGCCATCACCTACATCGACGGCGACAACGGCGTCCTGATGTACCGGGGTTACCCGATCGAACAACTGGCCGAGCATTCGAGCTTCCTCGAAGTGGCCTACCTGCTGATGAACGGCGAACTGCCGAACGCGCAGGAATTCGACAAGTTCGAACACGAAGTCACGCATCACACGATGATGCACGAAGCCTTCCGCACCTTCCTGTTCGGGTTCCGCCACGACGCGCATCCGATGGCGATGCTGGTCGGCATGCTGGGCTCGATGGCCAGCTTCTATCACAACACGCTGGACCTGGAAGACGCCGAACAGCGCCGGATGGCCGCGATCCGCTTGATCGCGAAGGTGCCCACCATCGCCGCCGCGTGTTACCGCTATTCGATC
>JBIJBH010000192.1:0-7002 GCA_044345315.1 Lysobacteraceae bacterium | reverse complement strand
CTCGACCCGACCGCGCTGTTCTATCTGCGTTCGCGCGGCCTGCCCGAAACCGAGGCGCGCGCGCTGCTGACCGCCGCGTTCTGCCGGGAAGTGCTGGCGAACATCGACGATGCGACCCTGCGCGAAGCGATGACCGCGGTGCTCGACGCGCATCTGGCGGGGCTCGTCGCCGCATGAACGCACTCGCTTCCCCGCGCATCGACTGGGCCGCGATCCGCGCCGACTTCCCGCTGCTGAGCCGCCAGGTCCACGGCAAACCGCTGATCTACCTGGATTCCGCCAATACCGGGCAGAAGCCGGCGGCCGTGATCGACACCGTCGACGACTTCTTCCGACGCCACAACGCCAACGTCAGCCGCGCGGTGCACACGCTCGGCACCGAAGCGACCGAGGCCTACGAGGGCGCGCGCGCGAAACTCGCGGCCTTCCTGAAGGTACGCACGGACGAACTGGTGCTGTGCAGCGGCACCACCTTCGCGATCAATCTTGTCGCGTATTCGTGGGCGCTGCCGCGGCTCAAGGCCGGCGACGTCATCCTGCTGTCGCGGATGGAACACCACGCCAACATCGTGCCCTGGCAACTGATCGCCGAACGCACCGGCGCAACGATCCGGGTCGCCGAGATCCACGAGGACGGCACGCTCGACCTCGACGCGCTGCATGCGGCGATGACCGCGGACGTGAAGCTGCTCGGCCTGACCCACGTCAGCAACGTGCTCGGCACGGTCAATCCGGTTCGGGACATCTGCCGCGAAGCGCGCAAACGCGGTATCGTCACCGTGATCGACGGTTCGCAGGCGGCGCCGCATCGCGCGCTCGACATTCCGTCGCTGGGCTGCGATTTCTACGCGATCACCGGGCACAAGATGTGCGGTCCCACCGGCACCGGCGCGCTGTGGGCGCGCCGCGAGCATCTGGCGGCGATGCCGCCGTTCCTCGGCGGCGGCGAGATGATCCGCGAAGTGTCCTTCGAGGGCACCGTGTTCAACGATCCGCCGCATCGCTTCGAGGCCGGCACGCCGAACATCGCCGGCCACATCGGCCTCGGCGCCGCAGTCGATTACCTCACCGCGATCGGCATGGACGCGATCGAGGCCCGCGAGGCCGAACTGCTCGCGCACGCGACCGAAGCACTGGGCGCGATCGACGGCCTGCGCATCATCGGCCAGGCTCCGGAGAAGGCCGCGGTGATCAGTTTCCTGATCGAAGGCGCGCACGCACACGACTTGGCGACGCTGCTCGATCTGGAAGGCGTCGCGGTGCGCAGCGGCCATCACTGCGCGCACCCACTGATGCGCTTCTACGGCGTACCCGCGACCTGCCGCGCCTCGTTCGCCTTCTACAACACCCACGACGAGATCGACGCCTTCGCCGCCGCGGTGCGCAAGGTGCGCGGTCTGCTGGGCTGAGCCAAAGCCACGATGACCGCACTCGCCTTCCGCACGGCCACCGAAGCCGACATCCCGGCGCTGATCGCGCTGGTGACCTCCGCCTATCGCGGCGACGACAGCCGCCGCGGCTGGACCACCGAAGCCGACATTCTCGACGGCCAGCGCATCGACGCCGACATGCTGCGCGAGGATCTGGCGCGACCGCGCAGCGCGATCCTGATCGCCGAATACATCACGAAAGCCCGCGATGCGGGCATGATCGCCTGCGCGCATGTCGCGGTCGAGAACGACGGCGCAGCCTATTTCGGCATGTTTTCGGTCGACCCGCAGACCCAGGGCGCCGGCCTCGGCAAGATCGTGCTCGCCGAAGCCGAGCGTCTTGCGCGCGAGGATTTCGGCTGTGCGTCGATGCGCATGACCGTGATCGACTGCCGCGACGAGCTGATCGCGTTCTACGAACGCCGCGGCTATCGCCGCACCGGCATCCGCAAACCCTTCCCCTACGGCAACCCGCGCTACGGCCTGCCCAAGCGCGACGATCTGCGCTTCGAAGTGCTGGAGAAGACGCTGTGAGCGACTGGACCTTCGTCTGCCCCACCGGGCAATTGCTGCCCGGCGAGAAAACCGTGGTCTGGGCCGACGACACCCCGATCCTCGTGGTCAATCTCGACGGCGAACTGTACGCGGTCGAAGACAAGTGCACGCACGACGACTACGAGCTGTCCGCGGGCGAAGTCGATGCGACCGAAGGCAGCATCACCTGCGTCCTCCACGGCGCCCGGTTCGACCTGCGCGACGGCCGCGCGCTGTGCGCCCCGGCCTACGAACCGGTGGCGAAGTTTCCGGTGAAGATCGAACACGGCGGCATCTGGGTGCGCGACGATCGGGAAGGGTGAGGGTTGGGCGGCTGATTTCGGCCAGAAGCGGACATTCGCCCTTTCGTAGGCTGGGTGCTCCGCACCCAGCTTCGCCATCGCGATGATGCTGGGTCAACGACCCAGCCTACCGCCCTACGACCCTACGGCGCCCTGCCATGTGGGCGTGCCGGTCGTCTTAATCGGCAGGCCCTCGAGTTCCCTGAACTTGAGGGTCATCAGTTCGATGAACGCAGACACGGCCGAAGGCAAATGCCGACGACTGGCGTAGACCAAGTGCACGCCGTGCCCTGTCCGGCGATATTGCGGCAACACCGGCACCAACAAGCCGGCGCGCAGCTCTCGTCGCGTCATCGTTGACGGCAGCAGTGCAATACCCAGACCCGCCAGCGCGGCCTTGCGCAGCACCTGCACGGTGTTGCCGCTGATTCGGCCAGTCACCTGCACCTCGGCATCGGTGCCATCGTGGTCTGACAAACTCCAGGTCGCGCGGCCGCTCGGGTGCGCGAAGACCACGCAGTCGTGGGCGGCCAGGTCCTGCAAGCTGACAGGCATGCCGCGCGCTGCGATATAGGCCGGACTCGCCACCAGCCCGTCCAGTCTGGCTTCGAGGACCCGACGCGCGACCAGCCCGGAGTCTTCGAGCACCCCGCCGCGAATCGCGACATCGATGCGGTCGGCGATCAGATCCGCGCGCGCATCGCTGAGCACGAAGTCGAGCCGGACCAGCGGATTCTCGGCCAGGAACTCTTCGATCCATTCCATCGCAAAGAAGTCGAAGAAATCGGCTGGCGCCGCCACGCGCACCAGCCCTTGCGGCGCTTCGTTGCGGGACAGCACTGTTTGGCCCGCGTCGACCAGACTTTCGACGGCCTGGGCGCAGCGGTCGTAGAAATCCTGGCCCGCGCTCGTGAGCGACAACTTGCGTGTGGACCGCTGCATCAGACGCGAACCCAATTGCGCTTCGAGTTGTTGCACCCGGCGGCTCAAGGTGTTGGGCGGGATGCCCAGCCGGCGCGCGGCCTCGGCAAAGCTGCCGCAGCGCACCACCTGCACGAAGACGGCGACGTCATTGAGATCGAGCATTGGCGATTAGTCAGCTTATTGGATGAGTTCAATCCAATTATACCGCCTAGTGCACTAAATACGATTTCCTTAAGCTTTCTACATCGAACGAATCAAGGCGCCACGACCGATGTCTCCCCTGCCCCCCCTGCGTGCCACTGAAACTCCGGTCGCCCACGCGCAATCGATTCGCCCCACCGTGCACCGCACACGGGGCAGCACGCATGGGCCCATCACTCGCCTGATGAGCCCTGGCGATCTGGGCCAGGCGCTCAAGCCATTCATCTTCCTCGACCTGGTGAACTTCGATGCACGGCATGGCCAGACGCGTTTCGGCATGCACCCGCACTCCGGCATCGCCACGCTGACCTTCATGGCTGAGGGCGATGTGCGCTACGCCGACAGCACCGGCCAAGCCGGTGTGCTGCCCGAAGGTGGCGTGGAATGGATGCAGGCCGGCGGCGGCGTGTGGCATACCGGCGAGCCGGTGGGCGACAGGCCGGGCCAGGGCTTTCAGCTGTGGGTGGCGCTGCCCGCCACGCTGGAAAACGCACCGGCCTTCAGCCGTTATCTGGCGCCGTCCGAAGTGCCACAGGTGGGCCCGGCGCGCGTGCTACTTGGCCATTACGGCACAGTGCACAGCGTAGTCGAAGCGCCTTCTGCGATGACGTATCTCTCGGTGACGCTGGCGCAGGGCGATCGTTGGCGCTACACGCCGCCTGCCGGTCATACCGTGGCCTGGGTGGCCGTGGCCAGCGGACGACTGCTGGCAGGCGACCCCATCGAGACAGGCGAACTCGTCAGCTTCGCCCCTTCGGAAAGCGACATCGACTTTGTGGCAGAGACCGACACGCGCTTCGTGCTGGGCTCTGCCGTGCCGCACCCGCATGCGCTGGTCATGGGCATGTACTCCGTCCACACCAGCGCCAAAGCGCTGAACCGTGGCGAAGCCGAGATCCGCCGTATAGGGCTGAGCCTGCAGACCGCAGGCCAACTCGGCTGACTCGCGAAACGGATCTGCAAGCGAACGACGTTGCATATCCCCAAACCTCCACGTACCCCAAACCCAATAAAGGCATCATCATGACCATCGGTATCATCGGTTCCGGCGCACTCGGCAGTAACGTGGCCCGTGCGCTCGCAAAAAAAGGGATTCCCGCCATCATTTCCACCCGCCGCGGACCGGAGTTACTGGCTCCGCTGGTCGCGGAACTCGGCGGCTCGATCACCGCAGGCACCGTGACGGAAGCGGCCTCGGCCGACATCGTGCTCATCGCCGTGCGCTGGACCGACCTCGGCACTGCGCTGTCGGGCCTGCCCGCCTGGAACAACCGCATCGTCATCGACGGCACCAACCCCGTCGAGTTCCTGGACCCGAACGCGCCCGACGCCAACGACCCAAACAATCCGCTGGCCGCCTACGGCATCAAGGCCATCGATCTGGGGGGCCGCTCGTCGAGCGAGGTGGTGCGCGACATGCTGCCCGGCGCCCGCATCGTGAAGGCGTTGAACCACCTCGACGTGAACGTGCTGACGCAGCCCGAAGTGTCCGGCGGTCAGCGCGTGCAGTTCTATGCCGGCGACGATGACGACGCCAAGCAGGCCGTGCGTCAGGTACTCGAAGCCATCGGCTACTTCCCGGTGGACCTTGGATCGCTGGCCACCGGTGGCCGCCTGTCGCAGTTGCCCTTCGGCAGCCTGAGCGCCACCAACTTCATCAGGATCTGAGCTGGGCATTGCCGATCTAGCACGCAGTCGCCGGGTCGGCTCATCAGGCCTTGCTGCCTCCCGCCTCCACCTACAGGGATTCATCCATGAACAAGCCCATGAACACGAATCGAGGGAAGACCATCGCCAACGGTGCCGGCCAACGGCACCTGATGACATCAACGCTCGCCATTGCAGCGCCCGCTTCATACGCCAACGCCACGGGAGAAAAGACATGACGGCCGTACAACTGCTCAGGCGCAGCCTGGACACCTTCCTCGCCAAGGACATGAAGGGCTGGTCGGACCTGTGCGATGAGAACGTCATTGTCGAGTTCCCTTTCTCTCCGGACCCGGCGACGAGGAAGCTGGTCGGCCGATCGGCCATTTATGCCTACCTCAAGGATTACCCGAAGGCCATCGACGTCAAGTCGATTCCAGCGCTGAAGATCCATGCCACCGACGACCCCAATGTCGCGATCGCCGAATGGAGCGCATCCGGTCACGTGATCAGCAACGGCAACCCCTACGAGATGAGCTACGCGACGGTGGTGACGTTCCGCAACGACTTGATCGTCAACTACCGCGAGTACTGGAATCCGCAGGCCTTCATGGCGGCCATGAGCGGCGCCAGGTTCTGAGTTTTCGAAGCGCTGCATCCACGGTATCCGACGGCGGCATGGCCGTATGGATCGTTTCTCTCGGCCGGAACCGGGAGATCATGGATACACATCCCCATCAGCTGGCAGCGGCAATCTTGCCGGCCGCAACGGCCACATGCAGCGGCACGTCGATGCACGTTGCGAATCCATAGCTTTTCGCTATCGATCTGCAGGCACGCATAGGGCGCGCGCCCCCACCCTCCTCCGCATGCGGGGGAGGGAGGATGCGCAGAGGGTATCGCCGCAAGCGATCACCCCAACACCTCACCCCCCAACGTCGCCAACATCTCCACCATCCGCCCCGCCTGCACCGCCTGTTCGCTCGACGCATTGCCGAGTTCGACGCGCTTGGCCACGCCCTGGGCGATCGCGGCGAGGCGGAAGAAGCTGAAGGCGAGGACGAAGGGCCAGTCGGCGGGAATCGGGCGACCGCTGGCGCGGGCGTAGCGGTCGAGCAGCGCGGCTTCGTCGGGGATGCCGAGCGTAGCGCGGTCGAGGCCGGCGAGGCCGGGCAGCGCGGGATTGCGCGGCAGGCGCAGGGCCATGCAGAAATAGCCCAGATCGGCGAGCGGATGGCCGAGCGTCGAGAGTTCCCAGTCGACGATCGCCAGCACGCGCGGTTCGGCGGCATGGAACATCAGATTGTCGATGCGGAAATCGCCGTGGACCAGCGAGACGGTGCCGTCGTCTTCGGGGCAGCGGGCGGGCAAGGCGGCGATCAGGGATTCCATCGCCGGGATCGGCCGGGTCTCGCTGGCGCGGTACTGTTCGCTCCAGCGCGTCAGCTGGCGCGCGAAGTAGTTGCCCGGTTTGCCGTAATCGCCCAGACCGACCGCGGCGAGATCGACCGCATGCAGCGCCGCCAGCGCATCGATGATGGCGTCGTAGACGGCGCCGCGCGCGGAGGCATCGAGTTCGGGCAGCGACGGGTCCCAGAAAATGCGGCCGTCGACGTATTCCATCAGATAGAACATCGTGCCGACGATTGTCTCGTCGGTGCACAGATGCAGCGGCCGCGCCACCGGCACCGCGCTGCCGTGCAGCGCCCGCAGCACGCGGTATTCGCGATCGACCGCGTGCGCCGAAGGCAGCAGCGGGCCCGGCGGTTTGCGCCGCAGCACGTAGCGGCCGCTGGCGGCGTCGATGCGATAGGTCGGGTTGGATTGCCCGCCCTTGAACTTGGTCGCGGTCAGCGGGCCGCGGAAGCCCGCGACCTGCGCTTCGAGATAGGCGGCCAGCGCGTCCGCCGGCAGATCGAGCGGATGGGTCATCGCATCACTCCTTGAGCATGGACCGCGCCAGC
>JBIJBH010000326.1:0-4717 GCA_044345315.1 Lysobacteraceae bacterium | reverse complement strand
TCGCCGGTCTGCGACAGCAGATCCATCGCCAGGGTGACGGTGCCGGCGGTGGTGCAGGACCCCCACTTGCGGCGCATGTCCTGCAGCCGCACGACGCGCGGATTGACCTTGAGCTTGATCGCCCAGGCCATCGTCCGGCGCCTCAGATCCTGGGCGGGATAGAGAGACGACTTCATCCCTCGTCCTCCGCCAGCAGCAGCTTGATGATCAGGTCGACAATCCGCGCGCGCTCGTCCTGGGGAAGTGCGAACACCGGCTTGTAGAGCAAGGCGCGCAGCCGGCGCTGTTCGTCGGCGTTCACCGCGGCATTGGGGAAACGGGCGATCAGGGCTTCGGCGTCCGTCGCCAGCGCCGTCGGGTCGATGCCTGCGGTCTTGAGCGCAGCGTCATCACGCAACACCCAGGACACGGCGAACGCGCGCGCCGACAGCCCGCTGTCGCGCGCCTCGCGCATCGCGGCGTCCTTTTCGGCGGCCAGCGCCGCCAGCTCATCCATCGCGGCCAGGCCGGTGGTCTTCCGGTCCTCCAGATCCTTGATGATGCGTTCGGCGCGATCCTTCAGCGGCTGCAGGATCGGCGCGGCGGCCGGGTCTTCGTCGATTTCCTGCTGCAGGCCGCGCACCAGGTTGAAGACTTTGCCCTCGTCGGAGCCGTCTTCCTTGCGTAGCGATTGCAGCGTCGCCACGTCGAAGGTCACGCTCTTGGTCAGTCGGCCAAGTCCGTGCTGCTCGGCATTCTCTTCGATCAATCGCCGCGTCTTGTAGGCCAGATCGGCCGTGACGTTGACCGCCGGTTTATCCGAATAAGCACCTCGCACCGCCGAGTAAAGTTGACTCAGCAGCTTGTAGGCCGCGATATGGTCGCGCAGCATCGGGTCGGGCGAGAGGATTTCCCAAAGCGCCTCGATGTCCTTGTAGGCCTCGAAAAAGGCCTTGCGCGCCTCGGGGTCGAGAAAGCGGCCATACACCAGGCGTTCGAGCCGCTCGTCCTGCCCGGTGTCCTGCCCATCCGTTGACGACAGGCTCAGATAGTCCCGCTTCGCCTGCTCGATGCGTTGCAGGAAGTCCTTCAGCAGCACGTCCAGGTCTTCGATCACGCCACTGACATCGCTGGAGTCGAATTGCAGCGCCTTGCGCAGTTCACGCAGCACGCCGACGAAATCCAGCACCAGGCCCACCCGCTTCTGGATGCCGTTGGCGTCGACATAGGGCCGGTTCACGCGCGCGATGGCCTGCAGCAGCACGTGGTCGCGCATCGGCTTGTCGAGATACAGGCAATACAGCGGCGGGGCGTCATAGCCGGTCAGCAGCTTGTCGGTCACGATCAGGATCTTCGGGTCGCGGTCCGGCTTCTTGAACATCAGCCGGACATCCGCCTCGCGATCATCGGACAACTGCAGTTCGGCCACCAGCGGGCGCTCGGTCACGTCGTTGACGTTCGAGGTATAAACCGGCTGGGTCCATTCCGGCGGCAGCAGCTTGTCCAGCGCGCGCTTGTACTTGGCGCAGGCTTCCCGGTTCACGGCGACGACAAAGGCCTTGTAGCCCAGCGGCAGCACGCTTTCGAGGAAATGTTCGGCAATGAACGCGGCGACCTTTTCGATGCGGTCGTCGGCGGTCAGGAAGGTGCGCAGGCCGACGGCGCGGTCCAGCACCCGGTTCAACTCGTCGATATCGGTCACGCCTTCGCTGTCGGCCAGCGCGAAAAATTCCTTGTCCAGCCGTTCGGCCGGCACGGTCATTTCGCTGGGTGCCATCATGTGCTTGATCGGCAGCGTGGTTTCGTCGGCGATGCTTTCGGCGATCGAATACTTGTCCAGGTAGCCGCGTTCGTCCTGGGTGCCGAAAATCTTGAACGTGCCTTCGCCCTGCGCAGTCTTGGCGATCGGCGTGCCGGTGAAGCCGAGGATGGTCGCGCGTGGCAGGGCGGCCATCAGATAGGTGCCCAGGTCCTTGGCGACGGAACGGTGCGCCTCGTCGATGAAGACAAAGACGTTATCGCGGAGGCAGCTATCCTTTCGCACTGCCTCGAACTTGTGGATCATCGAAATGATCAGGCCGCGATAGTCCGCGTCCAGCAGCGACTGCAGTTCGGCCTTGGTGTTCGCGCGCTTGACGGCAATGTCCTGCTGCTGCATTTCGCCGACCAGCCGCGCCACCCAGCCGCTGAGCTGGCCTTCCAGTTCGGTGCGGTCCACCACCAGGATGACGGTCGCATTCGCGAACCGCGCCTTGTCCTCCAGGATGAGACGCGCGGCGGTCAGCAGGGTGAAGGTCTTGCCCGACCCTTGGGTGTGCCAGACCAGGCCGCGGGTCTTCGCGGGGTCGCCGCAGCGTTCCAGGATGGCATCGATCGCGCGGCGCTGGTGCTGGCGCAGCACGGACTTGCGGGTTTCGCCGTCTTCCACGTAGAACAGAATCCAGTGCTGCAGCGTGCGCAGGAACTCGCCGGGCTCGAAGAATGCCTGCACCGCGAAACGGTAGGTCTCTTCCGGCGCCTGTTTCCAGCGCGACATCTGCCGGCGGTTCGCGTTCCAGGTCACGCCGTACCAGTAATCCAGCAGGTGGGTCACGTTGAACAACTGCGGCGCGGCCAGCAGCTCGGGCGTTTCCAGCTCATAGCGGTGCAATTGCTTGATGCCGCGTTCGATGCCGTCGCCGTCCTTGGGGTTTTTGTGTTCGACGATGACCACCGGCACGCCGTTGACCACGAACATGACATCGGCGCGGTTGCCCTTGCGCGCGGGCGGTTTGAGTTTCCATTCCCAAGTGACATGCAGCGCGTTGTTGGCGGGATGGTCGAAGTCGATCAGAGTCACGGCGCGGTGCCGCTGTTCGTTCTGGTCGTACCACTGGCGTTCGCCGCGCAGCCAGGACAACAGTTCGCGGTTGCCGTCGATGCTGGCGGGCAGGGCTTCCAGCGTGTCGAGAATGGCGCGCACCGCGTCGTCGTCCAGCCACGGATTGAACGCCGCCAGCTTCCCGGTCAGCACGCCGCGCAGGAACATGCCGTCGTCGCCACCGCCGCGCATGTAGCGCGCATCCTCCGGCGACAGCTTGTCCCAGCCGATTTCGGCGGCATGCGCCACCATCGGGAACTGGGCGGAGCCGGCTTCGCTGATCCTGAGCGTGCTCATTCGCTGGGCCTCATGTGCGCTTCTTGTCGGGCTTGCCGCCCAGGCGGGGTGTCTGCTTCGGGAGCTTCTTTTCTTCGGACTTTAGCCGGCGCTCCAGTTTCTTCACGTCCTCCGCCGCGGGCAGGGCTTCGGGCACGATGCGGCGGTCGGTCAAGATCTTGCGCACGTCTTCATTGTTTCTGACGTGTTCGCGGGTGATGTCGGGTTCGCCCTGCAGGTCCTGCTGCCGAACCTGGGTGTTCGTCACTTCGTTGGCGAAATCCTTGGCCTTGATGGTGATGGTAGGCAGGAAGTCGGCCAGCGGGCGGCTGTCGGGCACGCCCAGGCGGCGTTTCATGTCGCGGGTGGTCAGGCCGCCAAACAGCGCAGCGTCGCCCTTGGCGAGGATGCGACCGAACCCGTCGCTGTCGATGCCGCGCTCGTACAGCACGCCGGACAGGGCCTTTTGCGACTGGGTCAGCTTGTCGCGGGCGTTGACGCGCTCCCATTCGGCCAGCCGGGTTTCGATCAGTTCCTGCTTGCGTGTCTGCACCGCGAAGTAGGTCATGGCGAAGGCGATGGCATCCTTGCCGGGGTCGCCGTTCTGGGCGATCAGGTAGCAGGCGTAGCGGGTCAGGGCGATATCGTCGATTTCCCGCTGTGCGCCCTTGGCCAGGTCGATCATCTTGCTGACATCAGCAAAATGATCCGAAACCGCCTGTCCAGCGGTTTCGCAGGCGGTCTTCGCCTTGTCGATCACGCGCTCGAAGTTGCGCCATTGGGTGTAGCCCAGCAGGCCCTGCAGTTCGCGTGCCAGCCAATATTCCACGCCATCCTGGGAGTGGGCGCAGTCCTCGAAACGGCGGTGCAGTGTTTGGATGACTTCCTTTTTCATCATGCCCTCGTCGGTAGGTGTCGGCAATGCGTGTTCGTCAGGCGTTGATGGCGGGTAGGGCGGACAGGTCCAGATCGTTCACGTCTATTTCGCCGGTCATCAGCTTGTGCAGCAGAGTGCGGAACAACTCTTCCAGCACTGCGCGTTTGCGTTTGTGCAGGTCAATCTTGCGGTCGATGGCGTCGAGAATTTCGACAATCTCGCGTTGCTCATCCATTTTTGGCAGGAGTGCAGGAAACGCTTTTAGCTTTGTGGAGTTGATGCATGCAAGATTGGTGGTCTTGTGTGCAACCTTCAAAAAGTATGCTTTTCCGTACTCGCTCTGCGCCAGATAAGCCAGAAATTCAGGGAGAAGATGCTCCCGGTCTGTTCTTACGGCAAAGACATGATTCTGGTGGATACAAAGGTCTAGCTCGCTTCTCCAAATAAAGCCCCGCCCGAGTTTGTCGAAATCGCCGCCCTCAGTAAGTACGACATCCCCGTCTTGCAGACGGTAACGTGCTATTTCATCTTTGCGAATCTGAATTTTCTTCATTTCGCGTAAATCAAGGTGCCCATCCTGTACGTTCGCAACGCGAAGGTATGGAACTTCGACGATGTCATCCCTGCTGTCGAGCTTTCTTCCTTTCGCTGCGCCAGTCTGTACGATCGAAACATCGCTCAGCGGTCTTGTCTTCCATGAATGCGGAATCGAGGAAAATTCGGTT
>JBIJBH010000509.1:0-2689 GCA_044345315.1 Lysobacteraceae bacterium | reverse complement strand
AGGTTCGCGCGCGCTGGGCGGCATCGGCTGCCACTACATGGTCACCTGGATGGACCGCAGCACCGACACCTTCACCCACATGGGCGGCGAAGGCGTGACCTGGTGCGGGCAGGCGGCGTTCACCGAGACCGAACACGTGTTCCAGAATCTCGGCGACGGCACCTATTTCCATTCCGGTTCGCTGGCGATCCGCCAGTCGATCGCCGCCGGCGTCAACATCACCTACAAGATCCTCTACAACGACGCGGTCGCGATGACCGGCGGCCAGCCGGTGGACGGCACCCTCACCGTGCCGCAGATCGCGCAGCAGATGCGCGCCGAGGGCGTGTACACGATCGTGGTCGTCAGCGACGACATCACCAGGTGGACGCGCCAGCGCCATCTGTTCCCGTCCGACGTCGAATACTTCGAGCGCCGCGAACTCGACGAGGTGCAGAAGAAGCTGCGCAAGAGCAAGGGCGTCAGCGTCATGATCTACGATCAGACCTGCGCGACCGAGAAGCGCCGCCGGCGCAAGCGCGGCAAGCTGCCCGATCCGCAGAAGCGGGTCGCGATCAATTCGCTGGTCTGCGAAGGCTGCGGCGACTGCGGCGTGAAGAGCTTCTGCGTCGCGGTGCTGCCGAAGGAAACCGAATACGGCCGCAAGCGCGAGATCGACCAGAGCAACTGCAACAAGGACTACAGCTGCGTCGAGGGCTTCTGCCCCAGCTTCGTCACCGTGCATGGCGGCCAGTTGCGCAAGGGCAAGAAAGCCAACGCCGCCGACCGTCTGGCCGATCTGCCGATGCCGGCCTTCGCCAGCGATCTCGACAAGCCCTGGAACATTCTGATCACCGGCGTCGGCGGCACCGGCGTGGTCACGATCGGCGCGCTGCTGGGCATGGCCGGGCATCTCGAAGGCAAGGGCGCGACCGTGCTCGACCAGACCGGTCTGGCGCAGAAGGGCGGCGCGGTCACCACCCACATCCGGATCGCGAAGGCGCCCGCCGACATCCACGCCGTGCGCATCGCCGCGGGCGAGGCGGACCTCGTGCTCGGTTGCGACATGGTGGTGGTCAACGACTACTGGGCGCTGTCGAAGATCCGCGAAGGCCGCTCGCAGGTCGTGCTCAACAGCTACGAAGCGATGCCGGGCACCTTCACCATGCGTCCGGACATGCAGTTCCCCGCTGCCGATATCGTCGCCGCGGTGCGCACCGCGCTCGGCGGCCGCGATCCGGCGCTGATCGACGCGACCCAGCTCGCCACCGCGCTGATGGGCGACGCGATCGCGGCCAATCTGTTCATGCTCGGCTACGCCTGGCAGCGCGGTCTGGTGCCGATCTCGTTCGACGCGCTGATGCGCGCGATCGAACTCAACGGCGCCGCGGTGCAGATGAACAAGACCGCGTTCGCCTGGGGCCGACTGGCGGCGATCGATCTGCCGGCGGTGGTCGAAGCCGCGGGCATCGTCAAGAACGCGCCCACCGCGGCCGAAGCGACGCCGCACGCGCTGCCGCTGCTCGCGCCGACCGCCTCGGAAGGCCGCGAATCCGGGCTGATGCCGCAGACCGCCGCGCTGCGCAGCGCCGACGAACTGCGCCACATCCCGGCCAGCGCCGATGCGCAGGAAACGTTCCAGCCGCTCGACGACGCGCGGCTGTCGCGCTCGCTCGACGAACTGGTCGCGCGCCGCGTCGCCTTCCTCACCGAGTACCAGGACGCCGCCTACGCCGGACGCTATCGCGATCTGGTCGCGAAGGTGCGCGCCGCAGAACAGGCGAAAACTCCGGGCAGCACCGATCTGTCCGAAGCGGTCGCGCGCTACGCCTTCAAGCTGATGGCGTACAAGGACGAATACGAAGTCGCGCGCCTGTACACCAGCGGCGAATTCCGCCGCCGCATCGAGCAGCAGTTCGAAGGCGACTTCAAGGTGCACTTCCACCTCGCCCCGCCGCTGCTGGCGAAGAAGGACGCGCAGGGTCGGCTGATGAAGCAGGAATTCGGCCCCTGGGTGTTCACCGCGTTCAAATTCCTGGCGAAACTGCGCGGCCTGCGCGGCGGCCGCTTCGACATCTTCGGCTACACCGAGGAACGCAAGATGGAGCGCCGCCTCATCGCCGAGTATTTCGCCACCGTCGACCGCCTGCTCGCCGGCCTGAGCGTGGACAACGTCGCCCTCGCCGCCGAGATCGCCGCGATCCCCGAACACATCCGCGGCTACGGCCACGTCAAGGAAGCCCACCTCCACAAGGCCAAGGCACGCGAGGCGGAACTGCTGACGAAGTGGGATGCCGGTCCGGTGGAGACGCGCGCGGCGGCGTGAACCGCGTGGCTTCCCCGTGCCGGGCCCGGTGCCGGCACGGGGAAGCGAGAGAAATCAACGGCTTGCGCCGAGGCTGGGCGATGCACCTGTTCGCCTTCAATGCGAAATCGTTAAATTTTTCGTCAGATGATTCTGGCGAATTCAGCTCTATCTTGTTGATCTAAATACGCTTTCGGTATAGAAATCGTCTTCCTTACCGTAAAGATTTCGGAAATGCCCTTTTCCACCGACCAGCTCCGGGCGGCGATGCGTGCCCTCGGCCCGGCCAGCGCCAGCGCCTTGGCCCGGCATCTGCGCGTCAGCACGCCAACGGTGACCGCCGCACTCGCCAGACTCGGAGACGAGGTGCTGGCGACGGGCCGCGGACGCGCCAGTCGCTACGCG
>JBIJBH010000471.1:0-2987 GCA_044345315.1 Lysobacteraceae bacterium | reverse complement strand
GAAAGGTTTTTTGTTTACCCAAACGCCGCCAAATATGCTGACCGCCATGGTATGGCGGGGTCATCTGCCGCAGGCGAACAACCCAAATTTATTTCGATACTCGCTTACGGAAACGGCACACTCCAAGAAGTCATAGTCAAATTCGCACGCATCGACCCCGACAACGCCGCTACCCGACGCTGGGGCAACCTGTTGGTGTGCGAAGAACATGCGTTGCATCTGCTGGCCGAGCACGGCATCGCCAGCGCACAGACCGAGATCGTCGATGTCGACGACTGGCGCTTCCTGCAGTCAACACGCTTCGACCGCACGCCGCAAGGCGGTCGCATCGGCGTGATCGCGCTGGATGCGCTCGATGCGGCATACGGCGGCGGCGCAGGCAATCCGTGGCTGCCGGCGGCGATGGAACTGTATCGGCAGGGTTTCATCGACGCAGACGATCTCGAGCGTGTCCGTCTGCTCGACGCCTTCGGCCGACTGATCGGCAACACCGACATGCACGGCGGCAATCTGAGCTTCTTCGTCGATCTCGACCACCAGCGCGTGCGGCTCGCGCCGGTCTACGACATGCTGCCGATGCACTATCGCCCGAACGAAAGCGGTTCGGTTCGCGACGAACCGTTCACGCTTCTCGTGCCGGACCTCAGCCATACCGCGACATGGTCGCAGGCGGCGACGCTCGCGACGGAGTTCTGGCGGCGCACCGCTGGCGATGCACGCATCGGCGACAACTTCCGTACGTTGTGTCGCATCAACGCCGAACGGATCGAGGACTGGCGCGTGCGATACGGGCTATGAGCCGATCGCACGCGACAGCTCACCCACGATAAAACCGATCCAGCGCCTTCTCCGCCTCGGCACGCTCGAAGTCGCTGGCGATGCCGCGGGTGACGGCGCGGTAGTCCTCGATCAGGGCCGGGTCGGCGGGCATCGCTTCGGCGAGGGCTTCGAGTACTTCGCCGGCTTCGAAATCGGAGTCGATGCCGCGCACGCTGCGCAGCACGCCGCGGCTGCGGGCGATGTCCGGTGCGCCGCTGCGGATCAGCGCGTGCAGGGCTTCGCGTTTCTCGAAGTCCGACCCGATCGCATCGACCGCGGCGAGGTAGTGGGCATCGGACAGCGGCGCGCCGGCGCGGGCGGCGGTCTCCAGCACCGAGCGCGCTTCGAAGTCGCTGCTCATGCCCTGCATCGCGCGCAGCGCGAGGGCCTGCGCCGCGGCGCGCGGCTGGCCGTGTTCGATCACGGCCTGCAGGCTGCGCTTGCGTTCGAAGTCGCTGCCGAAGCGCTGCAGCGCGGCCTGCCAGCCGGCGGCGTTGGCGCCGTCCACCGGCAGTTTCTCCGCAGCCGCGATCAGCCATTCGGCGCGCTCGAAATCCGATTCGATCTCTTTCGATGCGTCCAGCAGCGCGCGCTGCGCCCCGGGATCGATCGCGTCGGACTCGAGCGCGGCGCTCATCGCGCGGCGACGCTCGTAGTCGGAATCGATCGCCGCGATCCGCGCCACCGCCGCGTTGAGCTGAGTCGCGTCGAGTCGGGCCTGCCGCAGCAGTTGGCCGAGATATTCGGCGCGGGCGTAGTCGGTGCGGATCAGATCGATCTCGCGCAGCACGCGATCGACGCCGCCTTCCGCAAGCAGGCGCTCGGTGCGCGGCTCGGCGTTCCAGCCGGTGAGCCGATAGATTTCGGGAATGGCGCTCGCCAGCCAGGCGCGGCCGTCGGCGTCGAACGGGCGCGGCTTGCCGTCGACGAGATAGCGCCGCTGCAGCCTGCCGTCGGCGCCGGGCAGGATCTCGATCTCGCGGGTGACGCCGGCGCGGGTCTGCAGCAGCGAGAAGCGGGCGCCGGCGCCCATGCGCACGACATCGCGTTCGTCGGCGCCGAACGCAACGTCCTCGTCGATCGACACGCGGAAACGCTCGCCCGCCACCGGCAGGTCGGAGAGCATGGTCCAGGTCTTGCCGTCGTCGCGGATCTTCACCGCGAGATCGTGATGGCCGAAGGCGTTGTCGAGCACGCCCGGGCGCGCGATCACCATCACCCCGGGCAGGGCGACGAGCAGCAGCAGGACCAGCGCGCCGGCGGCCCAGCGCCAGCGGGTCGGAATCGAGGACAGGTTCATGTGCGAAGTCTCCAGAAGGTCGCGGACGCGGCCGACGATGCCGTCGCCGCGTTCGGCCATCGCCAGCGCCCAACCGGCGCCGCGATGGGCATGGGGGTCCCGCGCGCCGTGCGCGAGGCATTCGGCCAGACATTCGGCCAGTGCGCGTCCGCCGCCGCTGCGTTCGGCCGCGGCGCGGTCGCACAGGGTTTCGGCCAGCGCTTCCAGCCTGCGCAGCGCGTGCCAGGCCAGCGGATGGAAGAACAGCGGCGCCAGCGCCAACCGCTGCAGCGGACGCCAGAGCGGGTCGCGACGGCGCAAATGCGCCAGCTCGTGCGCGAGCATCGCGCGCTGATGCGCGGGCGCGAGCGTTTCCGCCCACGGCGGCAGCAGTACCGCGCCCGGCAGCACGAGCGGGCCGACCGCATCGTCCAGCAGCCGCAGTTGCGGCGCGGGGACGCCCATCTCGGCGGCGAGCGCGCGGGTCGTGCGCTGCAGTGCGTCCGACGCCGGCCGACCGCGCCGCAGCGCGCGTCGGCGCAGGCCGAACAGGGCGCGCGCCTGATGCAGCATGCGCAGCAGCAGCCACCCGCTCCCGAGCAGCCACAGCAACAGCACGAGCAGCAGCGCATCACCGGCGAACGGCAGTGCGATCGTCGCGTTATCGCGCGAGGCGATCGTCGGCGGCGGCAGCGAGGCCGGCAGCGCCGGAGCAGACGAGGTCGATGCCGACGGTGCCGGCTCGGTCGCGATCGCATTGCGCGCGACCGGTGCGGGATCGCGCAGCGGGGTCGCGGGTTGCGCGATCTCCGTGGTCGGCGCGTCGCCGCGCAGCGCGGGCGTCGGCAGCGCTTCGATCGCCACCGACACGAACGCGCCGAACAGCGCG
>JBIJBH010000190.1:0-7047 GCA_044345315.1 Lysobacteraceae bacterium | reverse complement strand
GCTCTGGCGGGCGTTGCGCAGCGCCTGCTGCTCGGCGATGGTCAGCGCGACCTGATTGCGCAGATACGCCGGCTCCAGATGCTCCGGCGCCACCGCGCCGCCCTCGGCGAACGCGATCCGCGCCAAGACCGCGACATCCGCCGCCTGCGGCAGCGCCGCGGCGTCGACCGCGCGCAGCCGCGACTGCAGGCGCATCTGCAGCAGGCCGTCCCCGGCAGCGAAACCGGTGCCGACGCCGAAGCCCGACGCCTCGCCGGACGGCTGCCAGTCCTGCGGCGGGCAGACGACTTCCGGATCGAGCGCGATGGGCCGCAGCGCACCGTCGGCCGTGCGTTCGTAGCGATAGGCTGCGGCGTAGATCTCGCGCATGCGCGCATCGATTGCGGCGAACACGACATCGCCCGCCTCCGCGCCGAGCCCGCGCGCGCGCATCGCCAGCGCCGCCAGCGTGGACACCGGCACCGCCGGCCGATCCAGCGCCAGCGCGATCCCCTGCACGATCGAAATGCCCAATCGCACCCCCGTGAACGCCCCCGGCCCGCGCCCGACCGCGATCGCATCGAGCTGCGATTTCGCGATCCCCGCCTCGGCGAGCAGGGCCTCGGCCCAGGGCAGCGCCAGCTCCGCATGCCGGCGCGGCGCGACCTCGTGCCGCGCCCGCAGCTCGTCCCCGACCAGCAGGGCGACGGAGCAGGCTTCGGTGGACAGTTCGAAGGCGAGCAGATTCATCGGGATATTGTAGGCCGGGTCTCGACCCGGCGTTGTCGCGGCTGCGATCGCACCGCAGGTCCGATCGCAGCCGCAATGATCGACGGGGTTCCGATCATCGAACGATGCGATCGGGACGGTCGCAATGTCGGGTCAAGACCCGACCTACGACACAGGTTCGGGACCGGCGGGCTCCGCGAAAAACGCCCGCACATCGTCCAGCGAACGGGTGCGCGAGAACGGCGGCAGCGAGTCGAGGAACACGCGGCCGTAGGATTTGCCGATCAGGCGCGGGTCGCAGAGCACCAGCACACCGCGGTCGGTTTCGGTGCGGATGAGGCGACCGACGCCCTGTTTGAGCGCGATCACCGCCTGCGGCAGTTGTTCGTCGCGGAAAGGATTGCCGCCGTCGCGGCGGATCGCGTCCAGGCGCGCTTCGAATACCGGGTCGTCGGGCGCGGCGAACGGCAGTTTGTCGATCACCACCACGCTGAGCGCGTCGCCGGCCACGTCCACGCCTTCGCGGAAACTCGCCGCGCCGAGCAGCACGCCGTTGCCGGAATCGCGGAAACGCTGCAGCAATTGCGAACGCGGCGCTTCGCCCTGGACGAAGATCGGCCACGGCACATTGTCGGCGCGCAGGCGCTCAGCGGCTTCGCGCAGCGCGCGGTGCGAGGCGAACAGCAGGAAGGCGCGGCCGCGCGAGGCTTCGAGCACCGGACGCACGGCATCGATCACCGCCGCGGTGTAGTCGCGTGCGTTGGGCTCGGGCATGCGCGGCGGCAGCCAGCACAGCGCCTGCCGTGGCCAGTCGAAGGGGCTGGGCGCGATCAGCGTGCGCGGTGCGTCGAGGCCGAGGCGCGTGATCAGATGATCGAAGCGGCCGTCGACCGCGAGCGTGGCCGAGGTGAACACCCAGGCTGCACGCGACTGCTCGCGATGCGCGCGCAGCGGCGCGGACACGTCCAGCGGCGTGCGCTGCAGCCGGAACCCGCGCGGCGACAGTTCGTACCAGCGCACGTCCCAGAGCTTCGCAGGCTCCGCTTTCCCGCCGGGAGAGGGTCCGGGGGAGAGGGCCGGGCCATCCGCGACCGCATCGGACACGACGGTTTCCGGCATGGACAGCGCTTCCTGGGCCTCCGCATCGCGATAGCGCTCCACGAACCCCGGCGGCGCCCAGCGCAGCAGCCGCGTGCGCTGATCGAGCGCGCGCGCATGGCAACCGTCGAATCCGGGCGAGGTCTCGCGCAGCGGCGCGATCGCGTCGGCGAAGGCGCACAGCGCATCGTCGAGCGCGGACAGCGCGTCTTCGACCTCGGCCAGCTCGAGCGCGCGTGCGCGGGTGCCGCGCGGCGGCAGCGGGTCCATCGCCGCGCGCAGGGCGCGGGTCGCATCCTCCAGCATGCGCGCCGGGCCCTGCACGCTCGCCAGCGCGCCGGTCACGGTCTTGCATTCGGACAGCGCATCGCGCGCCAGTTCGACCAGCGGCCGTGCGCTGAGACCCTCGCCGAAGAACTGCGCGGCCAGCTCCGGCAACTGGTGCGCCTCGTCGATCACGAACAACTGCGCGCCGGGCAGGATCTCGCCGAAACCTTCCTGCTTGAGCGCCAGATCGGCGAGCAGCAGATGATGATTCACGACCACGATGTCCGCGGCCTGCGCGCGCTGTCGCGCCTGCACGACGAAGCACTCATCCCAGAACGGACAGTCGCTGCCGAGACAGTTGTCGGTGGTCGAGGTGACCATCGGAATCAGCGGCGAATCCTCGGGCAGCGCGTCGAGTTCGGCCAGATCGCCCATCCGCGTGCGTCCGCTCCAGGCGACGATGCGCTGGAACTGGGTGATCTGTTCCTTGCTGGTGAAGCGGGGCTCCCCCTTGCTCTGCTCCAACCGGTAGCGGCAGAGATAATTCGCGCGTCCCTTGAGCAGCGCGGTCTTCACGCCCTTGCCCAGCGCGTCGCGCACCCGCGGCAGATCGCGGTGATACAGCTGATCCTGCAGCGCGCGGGTACCGGTGGAGACGATCGTCTTCAGGCCCGACAGCAGCGCCGGCACCAGATAGGCGAAGGTTTTGCCGGTGCCGGTGCCCGCTTCTGCGAGCAACGCGGTGCGCGCATCGAGGGTTTCGGCGATCGCGACAGCCAGCGTCTGCTGCGGCGCGCGCGGCTTGAATCCGTCGATCGCGACAGCGAGTGCGCCGCCCTCGCCCAGCGCCTCGCGGCTGAGCCGGGGCAGCGGCGAACGGGCTTCGGCGATGCGCGGCGCGCCGCTCGAGCCGGCGCCGTCGTGGGTCTCGGACATGCCTCAGGACCGCGGCGGATCGGTCGGATTGCAGGCCTGCTGCGCGGCCTCGGCCTCGGCGGCCGCGCGGCTCGCTTCGGCTTTGCGCGCTTCCCACTGCGCCAGCTTCTCGCCGCGCAGCGGTCGACGGTCCGCGACCTGCGCATCGAGCGCGCGCAGCCGATACGCCTGCACCTGGCGGATCGTCGCCCAGTGCCGGCGGCACAGCGGACCGAGTCTGGCGCCGTCCTCGAACGCGCGCCGGGCGAGCGTCGCGGCGCGATCGAGATCGCGCTCCAGCACCGCGATTTCCGCGCGTTCCTGCAGCACCGCCGGATCCTGCGGCGAGATCGCGAGCGCGCGTTCGAGCGCGGCCGCGGCGTCGGCGTAGCGGCGTTCGCGTTCGGAGCTCGCGGCCGCGGCGCGCAGATCCTCGATCATCGGATCGCGCAGCGGATGCATTTCGAACTCGCCGGGCACCGGCAGCGCAGCGGCGCGGATCTCGGCGACCAGTTGCTCGGGCTCGGGGCCCACCCAGGCCGGCGGCGGCGGTGCGCTGCGGCAGGCCGACAACAGCATCAGCACCAGCGCGCAGCCGGCGACAGTCCAACCACGCGTCATGCGACCTCCACCAGCGACCGCGACTGCGGACCGAGCCCGCCGCCGCGCTGTTCGCGTTCGCGGCGCTCCTGCTCCCGAATGTCCTGCTCGCGCCGATAGGCGTCCTCACGCTCGCGTCGTTCGCGGTATTCGCGCTCGCGCGCCTCGCGCCAGGCCTGTTCCTCGCGCACACGCTCGCGATGCGCCTCGTCGCGCGCGCGCAGCTCGGCGAAACGCTGTTCGCGCTCGCGCCGGTCGCGCGCATCCTCGCTCGCCTGCTGCTCGCGGCGACGCTGTTCTTCCTCTTCGTCGCGCTGGCGCTGCTGCTCCCGCTCCTCGCGCTCCTGCTGTTCGCGACGCGCGGCTTCTTCGTCGCCGCTGCCGCTGCCGCCGTCGTCGCCGAGCCCGAAGATCCGGCGCCAGAAGCCCTCGGCCTCGCCTTCCGCCTGCGCCTCGGGGTCGGGTTCGGCCAGCAGACAGGGCTGATAGGGCGGCGCGAAACCGGCGACGAAAGCCAACTGGCGCGCGCCGGGGCAGCCGGGGTCGGTGCTGTGATCGCCGGACACCCACTGCCACTCCACACCCTGGCCACCGACCCGCAGCGGCGCGCTGGGCAGGCGCGAGAACAGCCCCGACCACACCCGCATCGCGCCGGTGGCGCCGTACAGGCCGGTCGGCGCGTTCTGATCGTTGCCGACCCAGATCACCGCCAGATGATCGCCGGTCCAGCCGGCGAACCAGCTGTCGCGACTGTCGTTGCTGGTGCCGGTCTTGCCCGCGGGCTGCAGCCGGCCGAGACCGTCGCCGATCAATTGCCGACCGGTGCCGGAAGCCACCGCCTGCTGCAGCGCATAGGTCACCAGCCGCGCGGCGATCGCATCGCCCGGCTGCGCCGGCTTCGGATCCATGTCGTAGCGATTGAGCGCACGGCCGTTGGCGTCGAGCACGCCGCGCACCGCATGCAGCGGCTGGATCTCGCCGCCGGAGGCGAGGAACTGGTAGAGCTGCGCCATCGCGTACGGGCTCTGGTCGAGCGAGCCGAGGATCAGCGAGGGATTGCGGCCGCCGTCGATGCCGGCCAGGGTGCGCAGCAGTTCGCCCAGCCGCTCCGGACCCACGTCCATGCCGACCCGCACCGTCGACTGGTTGTAGGACTGCGCCAGCGCGTCGATCATCCGCACCGTGCCGTGGCTTCGGTCGTCGGAATTGCCCGGATTCCAGCGCCGGCCGTTGTCGAGGGTGACGGTCACCGGCGAATCGTCCACCGGCGTCGCAAGCGAGTATTTGTCCGGCTGCGCCAGTGCCAGCAGATACACGAACGGCTTGAGCAGCGAACCGACCGGACGCTGCGCCTGCACCGCGCGGTTGAAACCGTGTTCCTCGAAGGTGCGGCTGCCGATCACCGCGACCACTTCGCCGCCGTGCACGTCGGTGACCACCACGCCAGCCTGCAGCGGCGGGCGACGCGAATTCGACAGCGCCTTCATCGTGCGCGTCACCGCGCCCTCGGCGTAGGCCTGGGCCGAGGGCGACATCGCGGTCATCACGCTCAGGCCCGCGCCCTGCAGTTCGTTTTCGGGGTAGTCGCGCGCCAGTTGGCGGCGGACCAGATCGACGTAGGCCGGGAAGCGGTTGGCGACCATGCTGCCGGGCACGTCGGTCACGCCCAGCGGCGTCTTCATCGCGCGGTCGTGTTCCTCGCGATCGATGATGCCGGTCTCGAGCATCTTGTCGAGCACGAGGTTACGGCGTTCGAGCGCACGCTCGGGATTGCGCCGCGGGTTGTACCAGGACGGGCCCTTGACCAGCGCGACCAGCAGCGCGATGTGCTCGGTGTTGAGGTCGTCGAGCTCGCGGCCGAAATAGAACTCGGCGCCCGAGGCGAAGCCGTGGATCGCCTGCGAACCGCGCTGGCCGATGTCGACCTGGTTGAGATAGGCCTCCAGGATCACGCCCTTGTCGTAGCGCGCATCGATGATCAGTGCGTAGAGGATTTCGTTGAACTTGCGGGTGAGCGTCTGCTCCTTGCCGATCCCGAGCAGGCCCGAGCGCGCGAGCTGCTGGGTCAGGGTGCTGCCGCCCTGGCGCACTTCGCCGCCGGTCTTCAGCGCGACGAACGCCGCGCGCGCCATGCCGCTGAAATCGATGCCGATGTGGCGCGCGAAATCGCGGTCTTCCACCGCCTGCAGGGTGTCGGTGAGCATCGCCGGCACTTCGTCGATCCGCACCAGCCGGCGTTCTTCCTGTTTCTGGCCGTAGAGCGTGGCGATCCGCGCCGGATCCAGCCGCACCGCCTTCACCGTGCGGTTGGCGCCCAGTTCGCGCACCGAGACCACGCGGCCGCCCGACAGCGTCACCTCGACCCGGCTCGGCCCGACTCTGCCGTCCACGTCCTGATAGCCGCGGCTGGCGATGCGCCAGCGCGCGCCGCTGCGGCCGTAGGTGCCGGGCTTGTCGCCCTTGCCGTCGTCGCGATAGGAGGCCGCGTCCAGTTCGGTCTTGAGCGTGCGCGCGTCCATCGCCACCCCCGGCGACAGCACCAGCGGTCGCGCGTAGACCCGGGTCGGCACCTGCCAGCGCAGTTCGCCGAAGCGCACGCTGACCTGATGATTCAGGTACAGGGTGTAGGGAATCAGGAAGCCCAGGCCGATCGCGACCGCGAACGCGCCCCAGCGCAGCAGGCGCCGACGCCAGCCGCCTGCGGGGGCGGCATCCTGTTCGTCTTCGGGGAGATCGTCCTCCAGATCGTCTTCGCGGTCGTCGTCGATGTCGTGCTTGCGGGCCATGCGGACGGAGGGCGCCTCGGGCGGGGTCGGAGTGCGAGAATGCCGCCCGGAGTCTAGCAGGCAGCCGCCGCGCCCACGCCGGCCCGCGCCGTCTCCGCCGTCTCCCCGCCAGAGCCCCTTCAGGATGCCGCTTTTCAAGGTACCGCTCTCCACCGCCGATCTGCGCTTCCTGCTGCATCGCGGCCTCGGCCTGATCCGGCGCGGCTGGGCCAGCCTGCGCACCCGCGGCTGGCGCGCGACCTGGGACCGCACCCGCGCCCAGTTCCGGCGCGTGCGGCCGCTGCCGGCGGGGCACCTGTACCGCCCCGCCGCGGGGCCGTTCGCGCCGTTCGCGCTGGCGACCTCGGCGACGCCGGTCGCGAGTCTGGTGATCCCTGTCTACGACCAGTTCGCGCACACCCTCGCCTGTCTGCGCGCGCTCGCCGAGTACCCGCCCGCGACCGCGTTCGAGGTGATCGTGGTCGACGACGGCAGTCGCGACGAGACCGCGGACGCACTGCCGCAAATCCAAGGCCTGCGCTATCACCGCCGCGCGACGAACGGCGGCTTCATCGCCGCCTGCAACGACGGCGCCGCGCTGGCCCGCGGCGACTATCTGATCTTCCTGAACAACGACACGATCCCGCAGCCCGGCTGGCTGGAGGCCTTGCTCGGCACCTTCGACACCGAACCG
>JBIJBH010000189.1:0-7100 GCA_044345315.1 Lysobacteraceae bacterium | reverse complement strand
AACGCACGCGACCCGCAACGGTGTCAGTAGACGATCGCCGCAGCATGCAGAGGCCGGCTATTGCAGAAAATGGGCAGCGTTTGCGGCTGAAAATGGCTTTTTCTACAGCTTCAACGCCTGAGTTAAGCCGCCCCGCAGCGGGGTGGCGGACGCGTGCTAGCGTAGCGTAGGCACGCGGCCGACGCCACGATGTGGGGTCGGCTTGAACGAATTGTTAGGCCCAAAGCCGGCTAGCATTGCGGCTTTCACTCTTGTGGTGGCAGACGATGCAGAATTGAATATAGATCAGCTTGTGAAAGCCCAGTTTCATTTTTTGCTTTATGGGCAGTTACAGCAGAAGCACCGCATAAATACTCTCGGAGAGCACCTGCAGCCGCAAATTCTGCCATTCCGCCTTCTCCATTCAGGTGCGAAGGCCAGCTGTCAAGAACAGTTACAAAATCGTCTTTTTCTAACCCGAAAAGTGTTGGGCATTCCCAATCCCAGGATGAGATCCAGTACGCGATTACTTGCCGTATAGCTGCCTGTTCAACTTCTGAAAATTGAGAAACATCCATTGGGCCTAACTACAAGTAGACCCCAAATTGGGGTATAGCGCAGAGGCTGCCACGGGCCCGAAACCCGGTCAATCCGGAAAATCGCATGAAAAACAACGTCTTCGAGATACGCTGCGGAAGCAGCAGCACGCACGGCTCGCCGTGATATCCGGCGTGGACACCCCGATATCATTTATCACGGCATGTATGCCGCGATATCCGCCACACCCATGACAATCAAGCGCAGGCGAAATTCACGGCACAATCGCAGAAAATCCGCGTCGCTCGCCGCAACGCAGGTCGGCCGAAGCAGTCTTCGCCGGTATATCCAATGCCAATGCCGGCTGACGCGAGCGGATTCGACACCCCGGATAGTGCTCTCACCTCACTGCTCCCGCACCTGTCAGAACCGACAGGTTCCGCCGCATGGGCTTCGCTGCGCGCGCGACGACAGCAGCGGGTTGAAACCCGCTCTACCGGGGTGCGGTGTCGGGGGCGGTGTCGGGCGGAGAGAACGACGCGGGCTTTGCGGCGCGTCATCTCGCCGTATAGCCGCCATCGATCGTGAGTTCGGTGCCGGTGACGAATTTGGATTCGTCGGAGACGAGGTAGACGACGCCCCAGGCGATGTCGTCGACGTCGCCCATGTGGCCGAGGGGGTGCAGTCGGCCGACCTGTTCGCGGGCGGCGGCGAGGTCGGTGGCGCCGCTGGCGCGGAGGTGGTGTTCGACCATCGGGGTCCAGATGTAGCCGGGGTGCACGGAGTTCACGCGGATGCGGTCGGGGGCGTAGATCAGGGCGTCGGTCTTGCTCATCAGGCGCACCGCGCCTTTCGAGGCGTGGTAGGCGGGGATGTCGGGGGCGCCGACGAGGCCGTAGATCGAGGACAGGTTGACGATGCTGCCGCCGCCCGCGGTCTTGAGGTGCGGGATCGCGTGCTTGGTGCAGAAGAACACGCCCTTCACGTTGACCGCCTGGACGCGGTCCCATTCGGCTTCGGTGAGTTCGTGGGTGAGCTTGGTCGAGCCGGAGATGCCGGCGTTGTTGACCAATGCGTGCAGGCCGCCGAAGTGTTCGATCACGCCGCCGATCGCGCTGGCGACGTTGGCTTCGGAGGCGACATCGACGTGCCAGTAGCGGGCGTCGATGCCGCGGCCGCGCAGGGTGTCGGCGAGGGCTTCGCCGTCGCTGTCGAGCACGTCGAACAGCGCGATCTTCGCGCCTTCCTCGCCCAGTCGCTCCGCGCAGGCGCGGCCGATGCCGAGCGCGGCGCCGGTGACGATGCAGATCTTGTCGCGGGTGCGGTTCATGGCGGTCTCCCGGTCAGTGTGTCGAATGATGATTTTCCGGCTGGCTCATACGCCGATGCCTTGACGCGGCTCAATTCTGCGCCGATGCGCGGCGCTCCACGCGCCTGAACAGGGCGTCGGCGGCGGCCAGCGCCAGCCACGGCAGCAGCAGCGCGCCGAGGAAGGCGAGCGGCGGCGGCGGTGCGAAACGGAACCATGCCGCCGGCGCCGGCAGCAGCACGATCGCGGCGAGCAGGCCGAGGGTCAGCGCCGCGACCCAACTGAAGGCGGGATTGGGCCGACGCAGCGCGGCCCACAGGTGCGGGCCGCTGCGGTGCAGCACGATCAGACCGAGATTGGCCGACACCAGCGCGGCGAAGGCGAGCGCGCCCTGCTCGGCCGACGACACGGTCGACGCCGCCGCAGCGAAGTACACCGCGAGCACCGCGATGAAGGCGACCAGACCGCGGGCGAGGCTGCCGGCGAAGGTGCGCAGGTCGATCAGGCGCGCATCGGGCGCACGCGGCGGCCGGCGCATGCCGTCGGGATCGGGCGGTTCGCGTTCGAACACGAACGAACACGCCGGGTCGACGATCATCTCCAGGAACACGACATGCAGCGGCAACAGGATCAGCGGCGCGTCCAGCAGCAGCGGCAGCAGCGCGAGGCCGGTGATCGGCAGATGCACGGCGATGATGTAGCGCGCGGCGCGGCGGATGTTGTCGTAGATGGTGCGGCCCATGCGCACCGCGCGCACGATCGAGGCGAAGTCGTCGTCGAGCAGCACGATCGATGAGGCCTCGCGGGCCACGTCGGTGCCGCGCGCGCCCATCGCCACGCCGACGTGCGCAGCGAGCAGCGCCGGCGCGTCGTTGACGCCGTCGCCGGTCATCGCGACCACCGCGCCGTCGGCCTTGAGCGCTTCGACCAGACGCAGCTTGTGCTCGGGGCGCACCCGGGCGAAGACATCGACGCTGCGCGCGATCTCGCGCAGCGCGACCGGATCGAGCGCGGCCAGGTCGCTGCCGAGCGCGACCGCGTCGCGCGCCGACAGCCCGGCCTGCGCGGCGATATGGCGCGCGGTTTCGGGATGATCGCCGGTGAGCATGACCACGCGCACGCCGGCGGCGCGGGCTTCGGCGACGGCCTCGGGCACGGCGGCGCGCAGCGGATCGGCGAACCCGAGCAGGCCGCGCCAGCGCAATGCGAAACCATGGACATCCTCCGGCAGCGCGGCATCGGCGGGCAGCAGCGCATCGGCCACCGCAAGCACGCGCAGGCCGCGTCGCGCCATCGCCGCGGCCTGCGCCAGCGCCTGTGCGCGCGCGTCGTCGGCGAGCGCGCAGAGCGCGACGACGGTTTCCGGTGCGCCCTTGCAGGCGACGCGCTGCGCGGACCCGTCGGGCTCGCGCCAGACCGCGGTGTAAGCCGGCAAGGTCGGAGTCAACGGATACCGGCGCAGGCATGCGTACGCCGCGCGATCGTCGTCGATCGACGCGAGCAGCGCACGATCCATCGGATCGTGGGTGTCGGCGTCGCTGGCGAAGCGCGCGGCGCGCAGCAGTGCGATCGTCGTGTCCACTGCATCGGCGTTGCTCGCGGCGACAGTCTCGGCCAGGGCCATGCGGTTTTCGGTGAGTGTGCCGGTCTTGTCGGTGCACAGCACGGTGACCGCGCCCAGCGCCTCGATCGCCGGCGGGCGTCGCACCAGCACGCGCTGCCGCGCCATGCGCCAGCCGCCGAGCGCAAGGAACACGGTCAGCACTACCGGGAATTCCTCGGGGATGTTCGACATCGCCAGGGTGATGCCGGCCAGCAGCGCCTGCAGCCAGTCGCCGCGCAGCAGCCCGTAGAGCACGGCGACCAGCACGCAGGAAGCGATGCCGATACCGGCGAACAGGGCGACCACGCCGCGCATCTCGCGCTGCAGCGGCGTGCGTTCGGGCCGCAGGGTCTGCAGACTGGCGCCGATCCGGCCCATCTCGCTGCGCGCGCCGGTGGCGACCACTTCGGCCCAGGCGTGACCGCGCACCACCAGCGTCCCCGCCCGCACCCGCGCCGCATCGTCATCCTCCGCCGTATCGCCCGCCGCATCGCGCCGCACCGGCAGCGATTCGCCGGTGAGCAGCGATTCGTCGAGTTCGAGCGTCGCGCCGGCGCACAGCCGCGCGTCGGCGGGCACGCGGTCGCCTTCGGTCAGCGCGATGGCGTCGCCCGCGACCAGATCGCGCGCCGGCAGCACCTGCAGCGCGCCGTCGCGCAGCACCCGCGCGCGCGGGCTGCTCAGATCGCGCAGCGCCTGCAGCGCACGCTCCGAACGCAGCTCCTGGTACAGCGTCAGCGCGATCACCAGCAGCACCGAGGCGCCGAGCAACGCGGCGTCGCGGGCGTCGCCGAGCAGCAGATACAGGCCGGCGGCGATCAGCAGCAGCAACAGCATCGGCTCGCGCAGCACGTCCAGCACCATCCGCGGCCAGCGCCGGCGATCCGGCTGCGGCAGCAGATTCGGGCCGTCGCGACGCAGCCGCGCTGCGGCCTCGTCCGCACCGAGCCCGGCAGGCGTCGCCGTCGGCCGTGGATCGCTCATGTCATCGGTGCGCCGGCTGCAGGCCGCGTTCTTCCACGCGCGCACCGTCGACGATCGCATCGCCGGGATACACGATCACGCGTTCGCCCGCGCGCAGCCCGGATGCGATCCACGCCTCGCGGCCGTTGCGATCGGCGACCATCACCTCGCGCTGTCGCGCGCGTCCGTCCGCGATCACGAACACCGCCATCGGCAGCGCACCGCCCTTGCTCGCGGCGTTCGCCGCGGATGCGACGGGCTGGCCATCGCGGTCACCATCGCGATCGGCATCGCCATCGCCGCCGGGACGCGGAAACACCGCGCCGACCGGCACCGTCAGCACCTTCTCCTGCGCGACGACCAGCAGCCGCACCGCGACGCGATAACCATCGCCGAGCGCGCGCCAGCGTCCGGGCGGGTCGGTCAGTTCGATCAGCACGTTGACGCGCTGCTCCTCGACCCCGAGCGCCGAAACCTTGGTGAAACCGGCCGGTTCGACCCGGCGCACGCGGCCGTTCAGCGCGCCCGTCCCGCCCCAGCGCTCGATCCGCACAGGCGTACCGGGCGGCGTCTGCAAGGCGTCGCCGGTGAGCAGTTCGGCGACGATCTCGAGCCGGGACAGATCGCCCAGTTCGATCAGCGGCGCCCCGAGCGCCACCGTGCCGGCGCTGGGCTGCACCACGCGCAGCACCCGCCCGGTCACCGGCGCGCGCACCGCGAACGCGGCGCTGTCCTCCGCGCGCGCCGCGCCCAGCGCTGCGCGCGCCTGTTCGAGCTCGTGGCCGGCGACGTGCCGGTCTTCCTCGGCGCTCGCCAGCTCCTGCTCGGCCGCGCGCACCCCGAGCCGTTCGCTCTGCAGCTCACTGGCGGAAATGAAGCGATCGCGCGCCAGGGCTTCGCTGCGGCGCAGACTGTCGCGCGCCTGCGCCAGCGACGTGCGCGCGCGCGCGATGCGTGCCTTCGCGCGCGCGACCGCGGCGTCGGCGGTCTCCACCCGCGCCGCGAGTTGGGCCTCGCTGCGCGCGTCGAGCATCGGCGAGAGCGCCGGAGTGAGCGTCGCGACGACGGTGTCGGGCGCGACCGCATCGCCTTCGCGCAGCGAAATCCGCGATACCTGCCCGGCCAGCGGCGCGGAGATCACGTAGCGGTCGCGGACGCGGGTGCGCGCGTCCTCGTCGATGCTGCGCTCGAAGCGGCCGACGGTCGTGGTCGCGGTCTCGACCGGCAGCGGCCGCGGCGCGAACGCCCACACCAGCAGGGCCACGGCCGCCGCGACGGCGAGGCCGATCAGGATCCGGTTGCGGGTCTTGCGCATATCTCCTCCGTCACTCGCGAGTCTTGAGCACCGCCACCATGTCGAGGCGATCGATACGCCGCCGCACCACCAGCGCGCTGCCGAGGCCGGCGACCAGCACCGCCAGCGCAGCCCAGGCGTAGGTGCGCGGGCGGATCGTCACCGGAAAGAAGAACTGATCGCCGCGCATCAACTCGACGATCAGATGCACCAGACCGTTGCCGGCGAGCATGCCCAGCGGCAGCGCCAGCGCGATCACGATCGCCAGCTCGCCGAGCAGCAGGGTCGAGACCTCGGCGCGGGTGAAACCGAGCACACGCAGGCTGGCCAGCTCCCAGCCGCGCTCGGCCAGCGCGATCCGCGCGCTGTTGTAGACCACGCCGACCGCGATCACCGCCGCGAACGCGGTCAGGATCGTGCTCATGATCCGGATGTTGCGCGCGCTGATCTCCTGCATGTTGCGCCACAGGGTCGCCTTGCTGAAGGCGCCGACGATCCGCGGCGCGGCCATCGCCGCGCGCAGGAAGCGCGGCTCGGCGCCGCGTTCGACCGCGACCGCGAACTGGTTGCTCAGATCGTCCTCGCCGAGCAGCCGGTTGAGCGCGCGCCGCTCCATGTAGACGTTCAGCCCCATCATGTCGCGCACGGTGGCCGCCAGCGGCACCTCGACCGTGCGCACGCGGCCTTCCAGCGTTTCCACGCGTACCCGATCGCCGATGCGCAGGCCGAGTTTTTCGGCCAGACGATCGGTCATCAGCAGCCCGTCCGTCGGCGGCACGACCTCGCGATTGTCGACATCCACGATCCGGCGCAGCTCGGGTCGCGCGGCGTAGCCCTGGATCGCCGCGCGTTCGCTGCGATGGCCGTTGACCAACCGCACCGGCACGTCGCGCCCGGACTCGATCGCGATCGCGCCGGGCAGACGCAGGATCGCGTGCGCGGCGGCGTCGCCGACCGGCTCGGCCACCCACACGATCACGTCGCTGCGCATCTGCAGGCGGAAGGTGCTGTCGACGATGGTCTCGACCGCGTCGCGGAAGAAGTTGCCCATCACCACGATCGCGACCGCCGCCGCCACGCCGGCCACCGACAGTGCGCTGCGCAGCGGCCGGCGTTCGAGATTGCGCAGGATCATGCGCAGCGCCGGCGGCAGACCGGTCGCGCCGACGCGCTCGGCGAGCGTGCGCCGATAGCGGCCCGGCGCCGGCGGGCGCATCGCCTCGGCCGGCGCCAGACGCACGGTGGCGTACAGCGTGTTGAGCGTGCCGAGCACCGCGGTGACGCCCACGATCGCGATCGAGGCCAGCGCCAGCCACGGCGCCAGCCGGTGCTCGAAGCTCGGGAAGCGGAAGAAATCCGCGTACAGGCCGACCATCCGCGCGCCGAGCCAGTCGCCGAGCAGCAGCCCCAGCGCG
>JBIJBH010000187.1:0-7144 GCA_044345315.1 Lysobacteraceae bacterium | reverse complement strand
GAGAAGAAGCTGCAGAGCATCGTCTTCCCGGGCATCCAGGGCGGTCCGCTGATGCACGTGATCGCGGCCAAGGCCGTGGCCTTCAAGGAAGCGCTGGAGCCGGAGTTCAAGACCTACCAGGCGCAGGTGGTGAAGAACGCGCAGGCGATGGCGGACACGATCATCGCCCGCGGCTACAAGATCGTCTCCGGCGGCACGCAGAATCATCTGATGCTGGTCGACATGATCGGCAAGGGCATCACCGGCAAGGACGCGGAAGCCGCGCTCGGCCGGGCCCACATCACCGTCAACAAGAACGCGGTGCCGAACGATCCGCAGAAGCCGTTCGTGACCTCGGGCCTGCGTCTGGGCACCCCGGCGATCACCACCCGCGGCTACGTCGAGCAGGACTGCGTCGACCTCGCCAACTGGATCTGCGACGTGCTCGACGCGCCGAAAGACGAGGCGGTCATCGCCCGCGTGCGCGAGGCGGTCACGGCGCAGTGCAGGAAGTATCCGGTCTATGGGTAAGCGCGTCGTCGCACTCGTCGGCACGCTCGCCTTCGTGCCTGGCCTCGTCTTCGGTCAGGCCGAGACGGCGCCCCCGAGCGTTCCCGAGCATGTCCGTGCCGAAGCGATGCTGACGCCGTCCGCGAACGACAAGGTCGGGGACGAAGCCGCGCATCGGCAGGCGCGGAGCCAGCAGGAGCGGGTCCGGCTGATGGACGGTTTCGGCTGTTCCGATCCCGCGACCCGCACCGCCGTCGCCGACAGTCTCCAGACCGAGGCCCGCGACTGGTTTCCGCCTGCGCAGGCTCCCGGTTATCGCCCGCTCGCGGTCACCTCGCGCACGCCGGCCGCGGACTATCCGCGCGCGCTGCTGAATGCCGGGACCCCGGGCGCGGTCGGTCTGGTGCTGTTCGTCGATGCGGAAGGCGAGGTCGCCCGCGTCGAAGCCGTGTGCGCCACCGACCCCGCCTTCATCGCGCCTGCGATGCGCGTGGTCCGCGAGAACCGCTATCGCCCGTCCACCCTGGACGGCAAGCCGATCCGCGATCTGGCCTACCAGATCGTCGCCTACGGTGTCGCCGAGGACTGATGCACTGCCCGTTCTGCCAGCACGACAACACCCGCGTCATCGACTCGCGCGTCAGCGAAGACGGCGCGACGATCCGGCGCCGGCGCGAGTGCGAGGCCTGCGGCGAGCGGTTCAGCACGCTGGAGACGGTCGAACTGAAGCTGCCTGCGATCATCAAGTCCGACGGCCGACGCGAGCATTTCGACGCGCGCAAGCTGCGTCATGGCTTCGACCGCGCGCTGCACAAGCGCCCGGTGTCCGAGGAGCAGATCGAGGCCGCGGTGCGCGCGGTGGTGCACCAGCTGCGGATGACCACGGAGCGCGAACTGCCCTCGCGGCGGGTCGGCGAATTCGTGATGGCCGAGCTGCGCAAGCTCGATCATGTCGCCTTCGTGCGCTTCGCTTCGGTCTATCGCGCGTTCGAGGACGTGGCCGATTTCCGCGAGGAGCTCGACCGGCTCGAACGCGAACTGCCGGGCGAGGGCCAGTTGCCCCTGCTCGGCGGCGACGTGGTGCCGTTCGAGCGACCGGGCGAAAAAGACAAGAAGAAGCGCTGATCGTGTCCGACACCGCGACCTTCACCGCGACCGACCATGCGCTGATGGCGCAGGCGCTGCGTCTGGCCGAGCGCGGCGCCTACACGACCCGCCCCAATCCGATGGTCGGCTGCGTGATCGCGCACGGCGACGAGGTCGTCGGCGAGGGCTGGCACGTCCGCGCCGGTGGGCCGCATGCCGAGGTCGTCGCGCTGGAGGCCGCCGGCGAACGCGCGCGCGGCGCGACCGCCTACGTGACGCTCGAACCCTGCGCCCATCACGGCAGGACCGGGCCCTGCGCCGAGGCCCTGATCGCGGCCGGCGTCGGCCGCGTGGTCGCGGCGATGCGCGATCCGTTTCCGCAGGTCGACGGCGCCGGTTTCGACGCGCTGCGCGCGGCCGGGATCGCGGTCGAACACGGGCTGATGGCGGACGCCGCGCGCCGGCTCAACCGCGGCTTCCTGTCGCGGATCGAACGCAAACGCCCCTGGGTGCGGGTGAAGCTGGCGATGAGCCTCGACGGCCGCACCGCGCTCGCCAACGGCGATTCGAAATGGATCAGTGGCGAGGCATCGCGTCGCGACGTGATGCACTGGCGCGCGCGCGCCGGGGCGCTGTTGACTGGCGCCGGGACCGTGCTCGCCGACGATCCGCAGCTGACCGTGCGTTTCGACGGCGAGGACGCGCCCGAATGCGTGCCGCCGCTGCGGGTGGTGCTCGACCCGGGACTGGCGACCGTCGGCCGCGGCCGGGTGCGCGCCGGCGATGCGCCCTGTCTGTACTTCCACGCGCCCGACGCCAAACCGCCGCGCGGCTTCGATGCGCCGCACGTGGCGGTCCCCATTCGCGACGGTCAGCTCGATCTGGGCGCGGTGCTGCAGACGCTGGCCGCGCGCGGGATCGGCGAGGTCCAGGTCGAGGCCGGCGCCACGCTTGCCGGTGCGCTGCTGCGCGCCGGACTGGTCGACGAGGTGCTGCTGTACGTCGCGCCGATCCTGCTCGGTGCCGACGCGCGACCGCTGTTCGACGGCCTGCGGATCGAGGACATGGCCCAGCGGCTGCATCTGCAGACGGTGGAAACCCGCCGCATCGGCGAGGATCTTCGCCTGCTGCTGCGGCCGGAGCCCGGCGCGTGAGCCCGCCGAATGCGCGTATTTCCGCCGCTGGACAAGCCGTTCCCGGCGCTGCCCCCTGCATGATCCCAAGGAGCTGATCCCGATGTTCACCGGTCTGATCGAAGGCGTCGGCGAGGTCCGGGCGCTCGAACCCCGCGGCGGCGATCTGCGCCTGCGCATCGGCGTCGGCACGCTGCCTTTCGACGGCGTTGCGCTGGGCGAAAGCATCGCCGTGAGCGGCGTCTGCCTGACCGTGGTCGAATTCGACGCCGATTCCTTCGCCGCCGATGCCTCCACCGAAACGCTCGCGCTGACCACGCTCGGCGCGCTCGCGGTCGGCCACGCGGTGAATCTCGAACGCGCGATGCGCCCGACCGACCGCCTCGGCGGGCATCTGGTCAGCGGCCACGTCGACGGCCTCGGCCGGGTGCTGTCGGTGCACGAGGACGCCCGAGCCCAGCGCTGGCGCTTCGCCGCGCCCGCGGCGCTGCTGAAATACATCGCGGTCAAGGGCTCGATCTGCGTCGACGGCGTCAGCCTGACCGTCAACGCGGTCGACGGCGAAGGCTTCGAGGTCGCGCTGATCCCGCATACCGTGTCGCATACCGCCTTCTCGACGACGCAGGTCGGCGACGCGGTCAATCTGGAAGTCGATCTGGTCGCGCGCTATGTCGAGCGCCTGCTGGCCGCACGAGAGGTGTCATGAGTTTCGCGAGCATTCCCGAACTGCTGGAGGAAATCCGCGCCGGCCGCATGGTGGTCATCGTCGACGACGAGGACCGCGAGAACGAGGGCGACCTGATCATGGCCGCGGAGCTGGTGCGGCCGCAGGACATCAATTTCATGGTCACGCACGCGCGCGGCCTGGTCTGCCTGTCGCTCACCCGCGAGCGTTGCCGCCAGCTCGGGCTGCCGCCGATGGTGCGTGACAACACCTCGCCGCACGGCACCAATTTCACCGTGAGCATCGAGGCCGCCGAAGGGGTCACCACCGGCATCAGCGCCTACGATCGCGCCCACACCATCCGCACCGCGGTGCGCCCGGACGCATCGGCCGAGGACCTGTCGCAGCCCGGTCACATCTTCCCGCTGATGGCCCAGCCCGGCGGCGTGCTCAATCGCGCGGGCCATACCGAAGCGGCGAGCGATCTCGCGCTGCTCGCCGGGCTCGAACCCGCCGGCGTGCTGGTCGAGATCCTCAACAGCGACGGCAGCATGGCCCGGCGCCCGCAGCTGGAGCTGTTCGCGCGCGAGCACGGGCTGAAGATGGGGTCGATCGAGGAACTGATCCGCTACCGGCTGCACAACGAGCACACCGTCGAGCGCGTCGATGTGCGCGAGATCGAGACCGAGTACGGTGCGTTCCGGCTGTTCACCTATCGCGACCAGATCAGCCGCAGCCTGCATTTCGCGCTGCTGCGCGGCGCGCCGGACCCGGAAGAGCCGACCCTGGTCCGGGTGCACATGCACAACCCGCTGGCCGAGGCCCTGCACTGGCGCCGCCCGGACTTCGGCCTCGCGGTGGGCGATGTGCTGGCCCGGATCGCCGCGGAAGGCTGCGGTGCGTTGGTCGTGCTCGGCGAACCGCAGACCGCCGACGCCCTGCTCGCGCGCATCCGCGAGCAGCCCGAACCGCCCGCCCGCGGCGGCGTGGTCGCCGAATGGCGCCGCAACGGCGCCGGCAGCCAGATCCTGGCCGATCTCGGCCTGGGGCGGCTGCGGGTGATGGGGACACCCAGAAAGCAGGTGGGTCTGGCCGGCTTCGGCCTGGAAGTGGTGGAGTACGTGGGGCTCTAACGATTCGGCCGCGTCGGTCGCCTGCGGGCCGCTACAATACCCGGCCCACGCTTCGAGCCCGCCCCATGCCGCATCACGAAGGCGATCTGCGCGCCCCCGAGGGCGCCCGGTTCGCGATTATCGCCAGCCGCTGGAACCCGCGCATCACCGAACAGCTGGTCGCGGGCGCGCGCGAGGCCTTCCGTGCCCACGGCGTGGCCGATGACGCGGTGGACGTGATCCGCGTCCCCGGGGCCTGGGAACTGCCGGTGACCGCCGCGCGTCTGGCCGCGGCCTCCGGCCATGCCGCGATCGTCGCCCTCGGTTGCGTGATCCGCGGCGATACCCGCCACTACGAACAGGTTGCCGATGGCTGCTCCGATGCCCTGATGCGGGTCTCGCTCGATTACGGCCTGCCGGTCGCCAACGGCGTGCTCGCGGTCGATCGCTACGCCGACGCCGAAGCCCGCGCCGGCGGCAACCACGGCAACAAGGGCGAGGAAGCGGCGCTGGTCGCGATCGAGATGGCGAATCTGCTGGAGAAGCTGCCGTGAGCAAACCGCATCACCGGCGTCCCGATGGCGTCGATCCCGTGCTGCGCACCCGCGCGCGACGCCGCGCGCTGCAGGCGATCTACGCCTGGCAGTTGTCCGGCGCCAGCGCGCGCGAGATCGTCACCCAGTTCGCCCACGAACAGGCGCGCGAGCTCGCCGATCTGGCCTATTTCGAAGACCTGATCCACGGCATCGAGACCCATCGCGCCGCGCTCGACGCCGCGCTCGCGCCGCATCTGGACCGCGGCATCGAGGACGTCGATCCGATCGAACGCGCCGCGCTGCGGATCGCCGCCTACGAATTCGCCCATCGCGTCGACGTGCCGTATCGCGTGGTCATCAACGAGGCCCTGGAATCGGTCAAGCGCTTCGGTTCCGAACACGGCCACACCTACGTCAACGGCGTGCTCGATCATCTGGCCGCGGACCTGCGCGCGATCGAAGTCCGCGCCTCGCGCGGCGGTTGATCGCGCGTCGATCCGCCATCGCTGCAGCGCCGTCCCGGAGTCCGGTCATGCCCGCGTACGTCATCGCCCACGTCGGCGTCGAGGACTGGGACGCCTACCGCGAATACATGCGGCATACGCCGCGGGTGATCGAACGATTCGGCGGCAGGTTCATCGTCCGCGGCGGCGCCATGGAGACGCTCGAAGGCCCGGAGGAGACGCTGCGGGTGGTCGTGATCGAGTTTCCCTCGTTGGCGGAGGCGCGCGGGTTCTACGGCTCCGAGGAATACGCCAGGATCAAGACGTTGCGCGATGGCGCCGGGTTCGCGAAATTCGTGCTCGTCGACGGCTACCCGGTCGAGCAATGGCGGGCCGCGGCGGCGGAAAGCGCGGCGGCCACGCTGCCGGAATCCTGATCGCTTCCTCAACGCAACCATCAACCGCCGCGGCTAGGCTTCCGTTCGCGCCCATGTCCGAATTCCACGGCAATGTCGACTTCGCCCCGGTCGATGTGCCGTCTATCGCGCCGTGCGCTGTGTCACCATGTCGCGTCCGACTCCGTGGATCGCTTGCTCCGTCATGTCCGCACGCACTTCCGAATTCGATCTCATCGCGCGCATCCGCGCTCGCGTCGCTGCACGCGAGGACGTGATCCTCGGCATCGGCGACGACGCAGCGATCCTGCGCCTGCCGGCGGATCGCGAGCTCGTGGTCGCGATGGACACGCTCAACACCGGCGTGCATTTCCCGGAAGACACCGCGGCCGCCGACATCGGCTGGAAAGCGCTCGCGGTGAATCTATCGGATCTCGCCGCGATGGCCGCCGAGCCCGCCTGGTGCACGCTGTCGCTGTCGCTGCCCGCGTCGGACAGCGACTGGCTCGACGCCTTTCTCGACGGTTTTCTCGATCTCGCCGCGCGCCACGGCGTCGCGCTGGTCGGCGGCGACACCACCCGCGGGCCGCTGTCGATCGGCGTCGCGGCCCACGGTCTGCTCGCGCCGCGCGGCGCGCTGCGCCGCGACGCCGCGCGCATCGGCGACGATCTGTGGGTGACAGGCACGCTCGGCGACGCCGCCGGTGCGCTGCGCCAGTGGCAATCCGGCGACGCGCCCGATCCCGCGCTGCGCGCGCGGCTCGACCGGCCGACGCCGCGGCTGGCCGCCGGGCGCGCGCTCGCCGGCATCGCGCACGCCTGCATCGATGTGTCCGATGGGCTGTTCGCCGATCTCGGCCACGTCTGCGTCGCCAGTGGGGTCGGCGCGCGCATCGACATCGATGCGCTGCCGGCTTCCGATGCGCTGCGCGCCGCATTCTCCGGCGAGGCCCTGCGCAATCTGCAGGCCGGCGGCGGCGACGATTACGAACTGTGTTTCAGCGCGCCGAAAACCGCGCGACCCGCGATCGAGGACACGCTCGCCCAGTGCGATGTCGCGGCGACCCGGATCGGGGTGGTGGTCGCGGCGGGCGATGGCGTCGTCGCCCACGATCGCGAAGGCCGCGCGTGGACGCCGCCGCGTCGCGGCTACGCGCATTTCCGCGAATGAACGCGCCGCATTCGCGCGCTCGTCCCGATTTCGCGCCGCATCCCTCTGCCCGGCGCTGTTTGTAGAGCGGATCGAAGATCCGCTGCGGTCTCTCCCGAAACGGGGCAGCAGATCT
>JBIJBH010000185.1:0-7184 GCA_044345315.1 Lysobacteraceae bacterium | reverse complement strand
CGGCTTCGAGGCGACGGGTGGTGTGGATATCGCCGATCGAGACGTAGCCCTGATACCACAGCGGGTGATAGGGCAGGTCGTGCTGCTGCATGTACTGCCACACGTCGCGATCGGTCCAGTCGGCGATCGGATGCAGTTTCCAGCGGCCGTCGCGCAGTTCGAGGAAGTCGATATGGGCGCGGCTGGTCGACTGGGTCCGGCGCAGGCCGGCGATCCAGGTGCGCACGCCGAGTTCGCGGAGCGCGCGCTGCATTGGTTCGACCTTGCGCAACTGGTTGTAGCGCTGGATGCCTTCGATGCCGTTTTCCCACAGCCGGCCGTGGCGCGCTTCCATCCACGCGATCCCGACCTGCGGACGATAGACCTTGAGATTGAGCGACAGCCGCGCGCTCAGTTCGTCGACGAAGCGGTAGGTCTCGGGGAACAGATAGCCGGTGTCGATCAGGATCACCGGAAGGTCCGGCCTGATCTGCGTGCCCATGTGCAGGGCGACCGCGGCCTGCGCGCCGAAGCTGGAGGACAGGGCGTGTTCGCCGGCGAGATGTTCGAGCGCCCAGGCGACGCGCTCGGGCGCGCTGCGCGCGGCCAGCCAGCGATTGAGATCGGCGAGGGCTTGCGGCGACTCGGCCGCGGCGACGGGGTCGGGGAGGCTCATGCGACCAACTCCAATGGCAGCGTCCTGCTGCCCGTGCTGTCGATGGAAACGATGCCGGCGCGGACCAGGAAATCGCCGAAGCGTTCGCCCGGCGTGCGGTCCGCGGCGTAGCGCGCGAACAGCGGATCGAGCGTGGCGAGGATCGTGGGCTCGTCGATGTTTTCGCGGTAGAGGGTGTTGAGGCGCTGGCCGCGGTGGTCGGCGCCGATCATCAGGTTGTAGCGGCCCGGGGCCTTGCCGACCAGCGCGATCTCGCCCAGATACGGCCGCGAGCAGCCGTTGGGGCAGCCGCTGAGGCGGATGTGCAGGTCGGCGCCGTCGAGACCGTGCGTCGCCAGCAGCGCTTCGATGCGGTCGACGAACGCGGGCAGATAGCGTTCGGCCTCGGCCATCGCCAGGCCGCAGGTCGGCAGGGCGACGCAGGCCAGCGCGGCCTTGCGCACCGGCGAAGCGGCGATGTGCGTGTCCAGGCCGTACTCGCGGACCAGCGCATCGACCGTTTCGCGCTGCGCGTCGTCGAGATTGGCGATCAGCAGGTTCTGATTGGCGGTGAGGCGGAATTCGGCCCGCCCGCCTTCGCTGTCGAGCACGCGCGCGATCTCGCGCAGGCCGCTCAGATGACGCAGACCGTCGCGGTCCCAGATCCGGCCGGCGATGATCCGCAGATTCAGGTGCCACAGACCGTCGTCGCCCTGCGCCCAGCCGAAGGCATCGGCGTTGTGGTCGAAGTCGAACCCGCGCGCCGGCGCGAAGGAGACGCCCGCGCGGCGTTCGACTTCGGCCTTGAACGCGTCGAGACCGCGATCGTCGATGGTGTATTTCAGCCGCGCGCGCTTGCGCACTGCGCGGTTGCCCCAGTCGCGCTGGGTGGTCACCACCGCTTCGCCGATCGCGATCACGTGTTCGGGCGCGATGAAACCGATCACGTCGCCGAGGCGCGGATAGGTCTCGGCGTCGCCGTGGGTCGCGCCCATGCCGCCGCCGACGGTGACGTTGTAGCCGACGAGTGCACCGTTCTCGATGATCGCGATGTAGCCCAGATCCTGGGCGAACACGTCGACGTCGTTCGACGGCGGCACCGCGAAGCCGATCTTGAACTTGCGCGGCAGATAGACCGCGCCGTAGATCGGTTCTTCTTCCTCGCCGCTGCCGGCGACCTTTTCCTCGTCCAGCCAGATTTCGTAGTAGGCGCGGCTGTTCGGCAGCAGATGCTTCGACAGGGCCTCGGCCTGGGCCTGCACTGCGGCGTGGACCTGCGACAGATGCGGATTGGCGGCGACCGCGATGTTGCGGTTGACGTCGCCGCAGGCGGCGAGGGTGTCGATCAGCGCGGCGTTGATCGCCTGCATCGTCTTCTTCAGATCGCGCTTGATCACGCCGTGGAACTGGAACGCCTGCCGCGTGGTGACGCGCAGGCCGCGTTCGGCCCAGGTGGTCGCGATCGCGTCGAGCTTCAACCACTGCGCCGGCGAGACCACGCCGCCCGGGGTGCGGGTGCGGATCATGAAGGAGTGGTCGGGCTCGAGCTTCTGCCGGCGGCGCTCGTCGCGCAGGTCGCGATCGTCCTGCTGGTAGCTGCCGTGATACTTGATGAGGGTCTGGTCCGCTTCGGCCAGCGCGCCGGTCAGCGGATCGGCCAGCGACTCCAGCAGCGTGCCGCGCAGACGGCCGCTCTGGCGCTTGATGTCTTCGACGGAGTGCGCGCCGGCCATCAGTACACGTCCCGGGCGTAGCGGCCCTGCGCCTGCAGGGCGTTGAGGTAGTCGGCGGCGTCGTCGGCGGACTTGCCGCCGGCGCTCGCGATCGCGTCCAGCAGCGCGGCGTGCACGTCCTTGGCCATCCGCGTCGCGTCGCCGCAGACGTACAGATGCGCGCCGTTCTCCAGCCAGGCGAACAGCTCGCGGGCGTGCTCGCGGAGCTTGTGCTGGACATAGATCTTGTGGGCCTGATCGCGCGAGAACGCCAGATCCAGACGATGCAGGTTGCCGCGCTTGAGCGCGTCCTGCCATTCGAGCTGATACAGGAAATCGGTGCGGGCGTGCGGATTGCCGAAGAGCAGCCAGTTGCGGCCGGTCGCTCCGATCGCTTCGCGCTCCTGCACGAAGCCGCGGAACGGGGCGACGCCGGTGCCCGGACCGATCATGATCACGTCGCGCGAAGCGTCGGCGGGCAGGCGGAAGCGCTCGTTGCGTTCGACGAACACCGGCACGCTCGCGCCTTCGCCGAGGGTCGCGAGGAAATGCGAGGCCGCGCCCCAGCGCAGGGCGTCGCCGCGGCGGTATTCGACGTGGGCGACGGTGAGATGCGCTTCCTCGCCCACGGCCTTGCGGCTGGAGGCGATCGAATACAGTCGCGGCTGCAGCGGGCGCAGGGCCTCGACCAGCGCTTCGGCGCTCCAGGCGCCGGGATGCGCCTGCAGCAGGTCGACGATCTGGTGATCGGCCATCAGCGCGGTCAGCGCCTCGCGCTGGTCCGGCGCGAGCAGGCGATTGAGGGATTCGCTGCCGGCGTGCGCGGCGTGGGTGGCGACGAACGGGCGGCTGAGGCGGGTGATCTCGCGGCGGCGGATCAGCCAGTCGCGCAGCGGCAGGGTGTCGCCGGCATGCGCGACCGGGGTGTCGGCATCGAGATCGAGGGTGCGCAGGATCTCGTCGGCCAGCGCCGGCGGATTCTCGATCCACACGCCGAGCGCGTCGCCGGGCTCGTAATCGAGGCCGCTGCCTTCCAGCGCGAGTTCGAGATGGCGGATGTCGCGGGTGGAGCCGCGGCCGGTGATCTGCAGCTGCGCCAGCACTTCGGCGGCGAACGGGCGCTCGCGGCCGTGGACGGCGGGGGCCGTCGCCTGCGGGCGCAGCGGGGTGACGCTGGCCAGCGCGGGCGCGGCCGACTTCGGCTTCAGCGCTTCGCGCGCCTGCGCGAACAGGTCGGCGCTCCACGGTCCGGCGACCGTATCGATGTCCAGATCGGCGTCGCCTCGGGCGATCCAGCGCTGCGCGCCGAGGGCTTCGAGGCGGGCGTCGAGGCGTTGGCCGATGGCGCAGAACTGCGGGTAGCTGGAATCGCCGAGCCCGAGCACGGCGTAGCGCAACTGCGGCAGCTTCGGCGCGCGCTTGCCTTCGAGGAATTCGACCAGACCGCGGGCGTCGTCGGAGGGGTCGCCGTCGCCCTGGGTGCTCAGCACGAGCGCCAGATAGCGCTCGTCCTTCAGCTCGCGCTGCGGGTAGGCGTCGGCGCGCAGCAGGCGCACCGGCAGGCCTTCGGCCTCCAACTTCGCCGCCAGGGCCTCGGCCACGCGCTTCGCGTTGCCGGTCTGGCTGCCGTAGACCACGGTCAGGCGGTCGGCCGGGGCGGCCTCGGCGGCCGGCGCATTCGCGGCCACCGGGGGCATGGCTGCGACCGTCGCGCCGCGGCCGCTGGCGAGGCCCGCGGCGTAGCCGGAGAGCCACCACAGCCCGGCGCTGTCCAGACCTTCGGCGAGGCGCGCGATCTGGGCGCAGGCCTCGGCGTTCGGCGAGGCGGGCGCAGGGAAGATCGGCGAGAGCGCGGGCTGGGCGGGAGACATGGGGCGCCGGAGTCCGGGGGCTGAAAACGGGAATTCAGCCTAGGACCGCCGCCCTCGGGGCGGAAAGGATGGCTCGTTATGCGCTTATGCCCGGGCGAACTTTCCGGGTGGGGGGGTGTCGCCGATACTGATCGCCCCCCACGCCCCGGCCGCCCATGGAACTGCCACCGGATTTCCTGCTGTTCGTGCTGATCGGCTTCGCCGCGCAGCTGGTGGACGGCGCCCTGGGCATGGCCTACGGGGTCACCGCGTCCAGCCTGCTGCTGGGTTTCGGGGTGCCGCCGGCGGTCAGCAGCGCCACCGTGCATGCGGCCGAGTGCTTCACCACCGGCACCTCGGCGATCTCCCATCACGCCTTCGGCAACGTCGACCGCAAGCTGTTCAGGCGCCTGTTGCTGCCGGGGATGCTCGGCGCCGGGATCGGGGCATACCTGTTGACCCGACTGGACGGAGACGCGCTCAAGCCCTGGATCGCGGGTTATCTGCTGCTGATGGGCGCGGTGATCCTGTTCAAGTCTTTCCGCGAGCTGGTCCAGCGCGAGGTCACCACCCACGTCTCCAGCGTCGGCTTCGTCGGCGCCCTGCTGGACGCCATCGGCGGCGGCGGCTGGGGTCCGATCGTCGGCAGCACTCTCATCGCCCGCGGCCACGAGCTGCGGATGACCGTCGGCAGCGTCAATGCGGTCGAGTTCTTCGTCACCCTGACCGCCTCGGTGGTGTTCCTGCTGACCATGGGCACCTCCCACCTCGGGATCGTGGCCGGACTGGCCCTCGGCGGCGTGGTCGCCGCGCCGATCGGCGCCTGGGTCGTGCGCTACGTCCGTCCGCGGCTGCTGATGCCGTTCGTGGGCGTGCTGGTGATGGGGCTCAGCATCCGCACCCTGTACCTCAGCTTCGGCGGCTGAGACGGCCCGGTTTTCGCGATGCCGCGCGTTATCTTCCTCATTCCCTTCCGCGGCCTGCTGCAGGCCGCGGGCACTCCGGTCCCGCCGCCTCCGGCGAGCGTCGCGACCGTCATCTCCGGCAGATCATGACCACCCCAGACCTCACCCGACCCGCGCTGACACACCTCGATCGGCTCGAAGCCGAGAGCATCCACATTTTCCGCGAGGTCGCGGCCCAGTTCCGCAACCCGGTGCTGCTGTATTCGATCGGCAAGGACAGCACGGTGCTGCTGCACCTGATGCGCAAGGCGTTCTTCCCGGCGCGGCCGCCGATCCCGCTGCTGCACATCGACAGCACCTACGAATTCCGCCAGACCTACGAGTTCCGCGACCGCGTGCCGGAGCGTCTGAACGTCGAACTGCGCGTGCACATCAACGAGGAGGGCGTGCGCGAAGGCATCAATCCGTTCGAGCACGGCGCCACCGTCTACACCGACATCATGCGCACCCAGGGCCTGCGCCAGGCGCTGGAGCGCGGCGGCTACGACTGCGCGATCGGCGGCGCCCGCCGCGACGAGGAGAAGTCCCGCGCCAAGGAGCGGATCTTCTCGTTCCGCGACGGTCACCAGCGCTGGGACCCGAAGAACCAGCGTCCCGAGTTCTGGGACCTCTACAACGGCCGCATCCACAAGGGCGAGAGCGTGCGCGCCTTCCCGCTGTCGAACTGGACCGAGCTGGACGTGTGGCTGTACATCCTGCGCGAAGGCATCGAGCTGCCGCCGCTGTACTTCGCCGAGGAGCGCCCGATCGTCGACCGCGACGGCGTGCTGATCATGGTCGACGACGAGCGCATGCCGCTGCGCGAGGGCGAGACGCCGATGCGCAAGAAAGTGCGCTTCCGCACCCTCGGCTGCTATCCGCTGACCGGCGGCATCGAGTCCGAGGCCGACACCCTGGAGAAGATCGTCGCCGAGATGCTGACCGTGACCACCTCCGAACGCCAGGGCAGGGTGATCGACCACGATCCGTCCGCGTCGATGGAAAAGAAGAAACAGGAAGGGTATTTCTGATGTCGTCCGCAGTCACTGCCGAACTCACCGCCGCCGCGCCCGAAGGCGCCGACGCCGCGCGCACGGTCGCCGAGTACCTGCATCGGCACGAACACAAGCAACTGCTGCGCTTCATCACCTGCGGCAGCGTCGACGACGGCAAGAGCACCCTGATCGGACGCCTGCTGCACGACACCCGCCGGCTGCTCGACGATCAGCTGGCGACCCTGCAGAAGGACAGCCTGCGTCACGGCACCCAGAACGGCGAGATCGATTTCGCGCTGCTGGTCGACGGCCTGCACGCCGAGCGCGAGCAGGGCATCACCATCGACGTGGCCTACCGTTTCTTCGACACCGACAAGCGCAAGTTCATCGTCGCCGATTGCCCCGGTCACGAGCAGTACACCCGCAACATGGCCACCGGCGCCTCCACCGCCGATCTGGCGGTGGTGCTGGTGGATGCGCGCAAAGGCCTGCTGACCCAGACCCGCCGCCACAGTTACATCGTCTCGCTGATCGGCATCCGCCGGGTGGTGCTGGCGGTGAACAAGATGGATCTGGTCGATTACGACGCTGCCGTCTTCTCGCGGATCGAGACCGAGTATCGCGCGCTGGCCGCGCAGTTGGGCATCGACGAGGTGGTCGCGATCCCGCTGTCGGCGCTGAAGGGCGACAACCTGCTGCAGCGTTCGCAGCACATGCCTTGGTACGCCGGTCCGACCCTGCTCGAACATCTGGAAACCGTCGAACTGCAGGCCCCCGACGCTGCGAAGAACGAAGCGCCCGGCTTCCGCATGCCGGTGCAGTGGGTCTGCCGTCCCGACCAGAATTTCCGCGGTTTCGCGGGCACGATCGCCGAAGGTGCGGTCGCGCCCGGGGACGAGATCGTCGCGCTGCCTTCGGGCCGACGCTCGCGCGTGGCCCGGGTCGTCGTCGCCGGCGCCGCGCTGGACGGCATCGATCTCGACCGCGCCGGACGCGGCCAGGCGGTGATGCTGACCCTGGACGACGAAATCGACATCAGCCGCGGCGAC
>JBIJBH010000184.1:0-7186 GCA_044345315.1 Lysobacteraceae bacterium | reverse complement strand
CGCAGGTGCCGATGTCGCGGGTGCCGATGTCGCAGGTGCCGATGTCGAGGGTGCAGAGGCTGCAGGTGCGGCGCCCGCGGGCGCGCCGTCTGCGGACGCGGGCGCGGCGCCTTCGACGATCTTCGCGCCGGGACGCAGCTTGCCGGTACCGTCGACGACGATGCGGTCGCCCGCGGCCGCGCCGGCGAGAATCTCGGCCTTGCCGCCGCCGCGCGCGCCGACCGTTACCTCGATCTGCTCGACGCTGTCGTCGGCGCCGACCCGGTAGAGATAACTCTCGCGACCGACCTGCACCACCGCGATTTCCGGCACCAGCAGCGTACGGCGCTCGACGCCCGGCAATTCGACGTTGATCAGCATGCCTGGGCGCAGCAGGCGTTCGGGATTGGGAACCTCGGCGCGCACCATGGCCGCGCGGGTCGCAGGATCGACGCGGGTCGCGATGGTTTCGACCGTGCCGGCGAAATCGCGCCCGGGGAAGGCCGCGGCGCGACCGCCGATCGGGCGTCCGGGGGCGACCACCGACAGCTGCGCCTCGGGCAGCGGAAAATCGACGAACACCGCGGAGATGTCGTCGAGCGTGGCGATCGCGACGCCCGGCGTGATCAACGCGCCCGGGCTGACCTGGCGCAGGCCGAGCACCCCGGAGAACGGCGCACGGATGACGCGGTCGGCCAACTGCGCGCGGATCTGCGCGACCCGCGCATTGGCGGCGTCGCGGGTCGCGCGCTGGCTGTCCAGCTGCGAGCGCGCGATCAACTGCTGCTGCGCCAGTTCGCTCTGGCGGCGATACAGTCGCTCGGCCTCATCGGCCGCGGCCTGGGCCTCGGTCAGCGCAGCGCGCTGTTGACGATCGGACAGCGTGATCAGCGGCGCGCCGGCGCGGACTTCGTCGCCGCTGTCGAAGTGGACCTGCTCCACCAGTTCGCTGACCTTGGCGGTGACGGTGATCGACTCGCGCGCCTTGACCGTGCCGATCGCGGCGATCCGCTCGGAAAAGGTCTCGGGCTGCAGACGCACGGTGGTGACCGGAATCGGACGATCGCCGCCGGGTCCGCCCGGACCGCCGCGCCCGCCCGGACCGCCGCCCGGACCGCCGCCGGACGAGGGCGCATCGCCGCCGCAACCGGCGAGCAACAGCGCCGCCGACAGCGCACCCGCGGCGCAGAGGCGGCGCAGAGGCGGTGCCGGATGGCGGCGCGGCGGGTGCGCGGAGCGCGGAAACGCAAGCCCGAACGACATGGATCGGAATCTGGGCATTGGGAGAGTTGTCCTCGGATTCTCGACTGATCAACAACGATTGTAGCGGCAGCACGGATGCAGGGCTGCGAAAACCGCAGTCGGAAGCCTGCCGCGCCGTGCCTCACGCAAGACGCACGACCGCGGAAACGGCTGAAATCGGCCGAATCGGGGCGCGGAATCCCGGGTTTTCGACCACGGCCCATGACCTTCGGCCTAGAGCGGAGCGTGACCTTCGGCAGGGTCCATGCGACCATCCGAAACGGTGCGTTTCGACATCGCAGGGGAAACGATGGCGCCTTCGATCCGCAATCTGCTGCTCGCGAACGCCGTGACCCTGGCGCTCGCGCTGATCTTCGACTGGTCGCCGTCCTGGCTGCTGTGGCCGTACTGGATCCAGAGCGTGATCATCGGCTGGTACGCGCGCAAGCGCATGCTCAACCTCGACCGGTTCACGACTCGCGGTTTCACCTCCGGCAGCGGACCGGTGCCGGAAACCGACGCAGGCAAGCGCTCGACCGCGAACTTCTTCACCTTCCACTACGGGTTCTTCCACGTCGGCTATCTGATCTTCCTGCTGTCCTCGCACGCGGTCTTCGGACTGTGGGACATGCTCGCCCTGCTCGGCTGCGGGCTGTCTTTCGTGTTTTCGCAGCGCGCGACCTACGCGGCGCAGCACGCCGCGGACCTGCGTGGCCGACCGAACCTGGGGCATCTGATGGCCACGCCCTACCTCCGGATCGTCCCGATGCACCTCGCGGTGTTGTTCGGCGCCCAGGCCAGCGACGGCGCGGGCATGGTGATCGTCTTCACCGCGCTCAAGACGCTGTCGGATATCGGTCTGGACATGGTTGATCGGCGCATGGCGGAATCGTCGCAGCGGCGCGCGAAGGCGCCGGACGCCGTGGATTGAGGAGCATCCGACAGGTTCTCGTGGCCGACACCTGTTCGCTGCGACGAACCGCTGCGGAGAGCGCTGCGCGACCGGGCATCCACGACCACGACGGCCAGCGCACACCGCGAAAATCGCGGGCAGCCTCGCGTCGCGCCCCAAACGCAGAACGCCGGCACGAGGCCGGCGTTCGCGGGTGCATCGAAAGGAAGCGCGGGAAGCCGATCAGCCTTCCCACTCGCCCTTCGCGGCGAGGCCGTTTTCGCGGGCGCGGGCATAGACCGTTTCCTGGGCCTTGGCGTAGTTGCCGACCAGATCCTCCGACCAGATCTTCAGCGCCGCCGACTGCATCGCACGACCGTAGGAGAACGACAGCGGCCACGGGCTCTCGTACTGGTTCATCGCGTTGAGATGCGCGGTCGCGTCGCGATCGCTCTGGCCGCCTGAGAGGAACACGATGCCGGTGAGGATGGCCGGAACCGTCGACTTGAGGCAGATCAGGGTCGCTTCGGCGACTTCCTCGACCGAAGCCTGCTCCGGGCAGTCCTTGCCGGAGACGACCATGGAGGCCTTCAGGATCGTGCCGGTGAGATCGACCTCGAACAGATGCAGCGCCGAGAACAGCGCGCGCAGGGTCGCTTCGGTGACGTCGTAGCACTCGTCGATGTCGTGCTCGCCGTCCATCAGCACTTCCGGCTCGACCATCGGCACCAGGCCGCATTCCTGGCACAGCGCGGCGTAGCGCGCGAGGGCGTGGGCGTTGGCTTCGATGCAGGCGTTGGTCGGCAGGCCGTCGTCGGCATTGATGGTGATGACCGCGCGCCACTTCGCGAAGCGGGCGCCGAGCGCGGCGTATTCCTGGAGCCGGGCGCGCAGGCCGTCGAGGCCTTCGGTGATCAGCTCGCCCGGGCAGCCGGCCAGCGGATGGGTGCCCTTGTCGACCTTGATGCCCGGGATGATGCCGTTGTCCATCATCACCTTGGTGAACGGCACGCCGTCGCGGGTGGACTGGCGGATGGTCTCGTCGAACAGGATCGCGCCGGAGATGTGCTCGTTGAGCTTCGGAGCGGTCAGCAGCAGTTCGCGATAGGCGCGGCGGTTCTCTTCGGTGTTCTCGATGCCGACGCCAGCGAAACGCTTGGCGATGGTCGCGGTCGATTCGTCGATGGCGATGATGCCCTTGCCCGGCGCGACCATGGCGCGGGCGATGTCGTGCAGCTCTTCGATGCTCATTGGGGATCCTGAACGGGGCGGCGGGAAAGTCCGCCATTATACCCCGCCCGGGGAACCGGAAAGCCCTTTTTCGATCAAGCACTTGCAGGCGATCCGGCGGTCTTCCGCCGGGTCGCTGCATACGAATTCATCGGCGCAGGCTCAGCCCGCCTGCTGGATCTGCTGGACCAGCCGGGTCAGCACGTTGCCCGGACCGATCTCGGTGAAGGTGTCGACCCCGTCGGCGGCCAGCCGGCGCACGCTGCGCACCCATTGGACCGAGCCGGTGATCTGCCGCACCAGCAGCGCCTTCGCCGCCTCGGACGCGTCCTCGACCGGATAGGGCTCGGCGGTGACGTTGGCGATCGCCGGCAGCGTCGGCGCCGAGAAGGTCATCGGCGCGAGGAAATCGGCGAACTCGCGCGCGGCGGCCGCCATGTAACGCGAATGGAACGCGGCGCTGACCGGCAGCGGCATGCACATGCGCGCGCCGGCGGCCTGGAGCAGCGGACCCGCGCGCTGGATCTGGTCGACCGGGCCCGACACCACCGTCTGGGTCGGCGAGTTGAAATTGGCGACATCGACGCCGTCCAGACCGTTGTCGCGCAGCACCGCCGCGATCGCGTCGGCGTCGAGGCCGATCACCGCGGCCATGCCGCCGTCGCGCGCCTGCGACATCAGTTCGCCGCGCTTCTTCACCAGACGCAGGCCGGTCAGGAAATCGAACACGCCCGCAGCGAGCAGCGCGTTGTATTCGCCGAGACTGTGGCCGGCGACGCAGTCCGGACGCGCGCCCCCGGCGATCGCCTTCCAGTAATGCAGGGCGTTGGCCACGTAGAGGGCGGGCTGGGTGTACTGCGTCTGCTTGAGCCGGTCGTCCGCGTCCTCAAGACACAGCGCGCGCATCGAATAGCCGACGATCGCGTCGACCTCGCGTTCGACCTCCGCGTACTCGCGCACCTCGTCGAACAGGCCCTGGCCCATCCCGCGCTTCTGCGAGCCCTGGCCGGGAAACACGAAAGCGATCATGGCAATCTCCCCTGAGCGAATCCGGACGCGGTATCGGCGGCGATCGCACGCACGGCACCGCAAAGGCTCATTCTGAGGCGCGCAGGACCTCGGGGGCAAGCTCGCTGTCGCACGACAGCGGAACGACCCGGCGCACGCGAAACGGCGACATTCCATCCGCACGCTCCACGCACAGCGCGAGCAGATAATCGGGCTCCGGCCGCAACTGCAGCAGCCGCCAGCGTTCGGGGCGATCCTCGAGCGCGGGCGCGATCTCCAGCGCGACCCGATGCGGGTCCGGGTAATGGAAACTGAAACCATCCAGCGGCAGCGACAATCCCATGCCCCGCGCCTTGATGTAGGACTCCTTGAACGTCCAGTACTCGAAAAACCGGTACTGTCGATCCGGTTCCGGAACCTGCACGAGATCCGCGACCTCGCGCGGGGCGAAACATCCGCGCGCGATCGCCAGCGACGGCTCGCGCGCGCGGAGATTCTCGATGTCGACGCCGACCGCGCGGCCACGCACGACCGCGAGCGCGATCAGGCTGTGGGTATGCGAAAGATTGAACGACAATCCCTGCCGCAAGGCCTGCGGATTGAGAACGTGCGGACAGCCGTATTCGTTGGCGCCGAACGCCCACTCTTCCGGCGCGATCGGCGCATACCGGGACAGCACGCTGCGCACCAGCGCACGGGTCACCAGATAGCGCTGCCTGTCGCGCGCGAAGAAGAACTTCGGCGTCTGCGCCCGCTCGTCATCGGACAAAATGGCGCGATAGGCGTCGAGCAGATCGGGATCGTCGATGGCGGCGTAGTCGGCCAGCCACAGATCGACGCCTTCGGGCGCCGTCGCGGGCGACCGTCGATCAACGCTCATGGATGCAGAGCAACCGCTTGGCGGCGATCCAGGTCTCGCCCGGATAGCCGAACGCGTTGTTGACGTAACGTACGCCGTCGAGGACGACGTCGCGATTGACGTGACTGTGCCCGTAGACGTGCAGACGCGACCCGGCGCGGCGCAGCTGGCGCTCGATCCGGTCCGAACCCAGGATCGGGAACAGCATCCGGCTGGTGGGCGGAACGTACCAGGGCATCACGTCGATGCGCGGCAGGAAATGCGAGAAGGTGACGATCAGATCGTCCGGGCCGGGCGTCGGCGCACGATGGATGTCGTTCGCGGCGTCGAAATGCTCGGCGATGCGCGCAGCGTCGTAACCGGGCGGCCAACGGCAGGCGCGGAAATCCATCCACATCGCGCGCAGATCCTCGTCCGGTTGGCCGAACGAGTAGTCGTACCAGCCGAGGATCGGCAGGATCGCCAGCCCCGGCTCCCGATAGGGATCCAGGCTGACGCCGCTGTTTTCCGCCGCCGCCCGCACCTCGTCGAATTTCTGCAGCGAGTGCTTGGCGCGATCGTCGCGGATGACCCAGATATCGTGATTGCCGGGGACGAACAGCACCTTGCGGAAGCGCTTGGCGAACGCTTCCAGGCACCACGCCAGCAGCGACAGGCGATCGGTGAGGTCGCCGGCGAGAATCAGCAGATCGTCGCGATAGTCCGCTTCGGAAAGACCCGCGACCCAGCGCGCGTTGGCTTCGTAATCGACGTGAATGTCGGAGAGCGCGAAAATCCGCATGGCGTCAGATCCCCGCCACGGTCCCGGAGGCGTCGGTCGCGGCGAGCACCGCGTCGTAGTTGTGGACATCGCTGCCGAAAGGCGTCAGCACCGGCAACATCGAAGAGCGCGAATCCTTCGGCAGGATGTACTTCAGGAACGTGGCCAGGGTACCGGAGGGACCGACATCGACGTAGCGCCAGGGGCCGCCGGTTTCCAGGTGACGGATGGCGTCCCCGAAGCGCATCGGATTGCGTGCGATGTCCCAGAAGAAGGTCTCGGGGACCGCATCCAGCACCGTCGCGCGATCGCAGCAGACGAGCGGCAACACTCCGCGACGGCGCGGCAGCGCGGAGATCGCGGACAGGTAGCTGTCGCGCGCGGGATCGATCGCGGCGGAATGGAAAGGAACCGAGACCGGCAGCCGCACGTAGGCGATCTCGCGGCGCTTGAGCTCCGCTTCGATCGCGTCGAGATCGTGCCGTCCCGCGGTGACGGTGAAATGACGGTCGAAATTCACCCCGGCGAGCGCGCTGCGATCGCGCAGCCAGGATTCGTCGTACAGCGCGGGCGAGGCCATGATCGCGATCATGCCACCGGGCGGACACAGAGTTTCGAGCGCGGACGCCTGACGTATGACCGCCTGCAGTCCATCCTCGATGGCGACGTATCCGCCGATCGCGGCGGCGGCGAACGAACCGAGGCTGACCCCGAGCACGCGGTCGGGGATCACGCCATCGGCGATCAGCGCCTGCGCGAGCGCGATCTCGGTCATGTAGATGGCGGGATGGGTCAACAGCGTGCGATCGAACGCATCGCCCTTGCCGCGCGCGGGGTCGTAGAGCGTCGCCAGCACCGAAGCGCCGATCGCCGGACGCGCGGCTTCGTCGAGACGCTGCATCCAGTCGCGGAACACGGGATTGTGCTCGAACAGGTCGCGGCCCATCCGGAAGAACTGGGACCCCTGCCCCGAAAACATGAACACCATCCGCTGGGCCGACACTGCCTGCTCCCGATCCGATCCGACGATATGCGCGGCCGGCGCACGACCCGGGTCGCGCCCCCGACCGGCGTGCGAGTCTACGATATTCTAGGGGCCTAGGGGCCTAGCAGGCTGTTGAAATTTGACCCGATAGCGGGGGCATTTTCGTAATTCCGGCTTGTCTGCGGGCGATTCCGGCGGAGCATACGCTCCGGAATCTGGTCTTCCTCGGCC
>JBIJBH010000183.1:0-7217 GCA_044345315.1 Lysobacteraceae bacterium | reverse complement strand
ATCTTGAGAACCAGGAAGGAATCGATGCCGTATTCGCGGAACGGCGTGAAGGCATCGAAGGGATGTTCCGCGGGGTCGAGAGGCGGATCGGCCTCCTCGAACGCTTCCAGCACGACCCCACTCAGATACGACTCGGTAAGGTCCTGCAACAAATCACGATCGGTCATGACGACTTGAATCCTTGAGGGTATTGCTTCCGGTGGTGTTTCCTACAGGGCAGTCTGGCGTCGACAAACTGCCGGTCCCGCGCGGCAACCGGGGCTGCGCCAGGCGGGACTCATCCATCAGGAAAACAAATACTTAACACGATTTTCGCGTCTCTGTCAAGCTTGGACGCCGCCCTGACATCGGTCGGGTCACGGTGCCCTGCGGAGGTTTCGGGGCGATGACAAGCGGCGGAATTCCGACGCATTTTCCGAGGACCACTTCGGCCTGAGCCGTCGCGTCCCGGGATCGACCGAGAGGCGCCGGGGCGTCGCTCCCACCCCCGCCCGGCGACGACCGAATCCCGCGCTCTTTTGCGCGGAATGCGCCGGGGACTATAATCGCCGGCCACGAAGACCGCTCCAGGGAGCATGCCGCGATGGATTCCGAAGCGACGACCGCGAGCGGCGTGGAAGCACCCGTGCTTCCGGCGGAAATGACCGCAGCCCTGATCGAGCCCGCGACCTACGCCGACATCCCGCGCCTGAACGAGGTCTATGCCTGGCTGAGGCAGAACATGCCGCTGGGCGTGGCCAAGTCGCGCTACTTCGATCCGTTCTGGGTGGTGACCAAGCATGCGGACATCCTCGAGATCAGCAAGAACAACAAGGTCTTCCGCAACGACGACCGCGCCACGATCCTCACCGATCGCTACACAGACGCGCTCGTCCGCTACCTCCGGGACGGCAGCCCGCACCTCGCGCGCACCCTCGCGCACATGGACGATCCGGATCATCGAAAGTACCGCTCGTTGACCAGCAACTGGTTCACGGCATCCAATCTGGCGCGGCGGGAGGGCTCGACCCGCGAGATCGCGCGCGAATTCGTCGACCGGATGATGTCACGCGGCGGCGAATGCGACTTCGTCGAAGACGTCGCCGCACTCTACCCCCTCCGCGTCATCATGCAGATCCTCGGCGTGCCGATCGAAGACGAGCCGTTGATGCTCAAACTGACCAGGCAGATCTTCGGCAATCTCGACGCCGACATGAACAGCTCGGGCAGCCAGAAGCAGACCGCCGAACAGGCGCTCATGGCGCTGAACGGCGCGATCGACACCTTCTTCCAGTATTTCGACGCGATCACCCGCGACCGCCGCGCCAATCCCCGCGACGATCTCGCCACGGTCATCGCCAACGGCACGATCGATGGCGAGCCGATCGGCAGTTTCGAGGCGATGTCCTACTACTCCCTGGTGTCGACCGCCGGCCACGACACCGTCAGCTCCTCGATCGCGACCGCGATCCATGCGCTTTGCCTGTTCCCCGATCAGTTCGAGAAGGTCAAGTCCGACCCGGGACTGATTCCCGGACTGGTGGAGGAATCGATCCGCTGGAGCAGCCCGGTACGCCACTTCATGCGCGCCGCATCGTCCGACTACGAACTGCGCGGCCAGCGGATCCGCGAGGGCGACTGGCTGATGCTGTGCTACCTGTCGGGCGACCGCGACGAGGACGTGTTCGAGGCGCCCGAGGAGTTCCGCATCGACCGGTCGCCGAACAAGCAGCTGGCGTTCGGTTACGGCGGGCACATGTGCCTAGGCCAGCACATGGCGAGGCAGGAAATGCGGGTTTTCTTCGAAGAGCTGTTGCCGCGGATTTCGTCGATCTCGCTTGCCGGCCCCGCGGAACACAGCAAGGCGGTGTTCGTCGGCGGCCTGAAGACGCTGCCGATCCGTTTCGAAACGGTCTGACGACACCGCCGGACGCGACGGCCACGCGACCGGCGGCCCGGTGCCGCTCAGTCTTCCGGTGGGAGCGGCAAGATCAGTCGAGCGATCGCGCCCGCGGAGTCGCGGCGATTCTCCAGTGCAAGACTGCCGTGGTGCATCGCGACGATGTTGCGCGACAGCACGAGTCCGATGCCTGCACCCTGCTCCTTGGTGGTATAGAACGGCACGAACAGATTGGCCGGGTTGGCGATGCCCGGCCCGTTGTCGAGTATCTCGAACTCGAAACTGCCGTCGCGGATCCGACAGCGCAGGATGACCGGGTCCGGGCTGTCGGCGTTGGCTTCCAGCGCGTTCTTGATGAGATTGATCAGCGCCTGCTCGAGGTGGACGGGATCGCCGTACAGGCGCGTGCGCGGATATTCGGGCGGGGCCGAAAGCAGTTCCGGGGAAAACATGCCGCAGACCCGCTCTATCAGACGATCGGCGGTGAATACGATCTTGTTCGCCTCGGGCAGGCGGGCCACGCGCGAATAGACCGAAATGAATTCCTGCAGCCCTCGGGCGCGCTGTCCGATCACCTGAAGCCCATCCACGATCGTGGACTCGCGGCCCGGAAGCGGCCCACGCGACAGGATGCTCTCCAGGGTCTGGCACAGCGATGAAATCGGCGCGAGGGAGTTGTTGACCTCGTGGCTGATGACGCGGATCAGGCGCTGCCACATGAGGATCTCCTCGTCGGCGAGGACCTGCCTGAGATCGACGATGAAGACGATGCGGCTGGGCTTGCTCTGATGCCGGTACCACAACTGACTCACCTGCCAGCGGCTCTCGGCGCCCGGAAATCTGAAGTCGACGGTCCGCGGCTGCTCCGACATGGGGATGTCGGCGAGGGAGGTGCGCGAAAATTCGACGCCGATCGACTGTTCCGGAGAAACCGCGAGGAGGCGGGCCGCGGCGGGATTCACCAGTCGGATCCTGTCCTGGGCATCGCAGACGACGATGCCGACGCGGATGCGGCCGACCACCTTGCGCAGCATCGCCAGCAGTTCCTGCTCCGCCTGACGACCTCCTTCGAGATCGTTGATCAGGGCGTTGATCTGGCCATACAACTCGGAAAGGCCGTCGTTGCCCGTGCCGATCACGGCGCGGATCGAGTAATCCTGTGCGCGCGCGGCTTCGACCAGATTGTTGAGTCTGCGCACGTGCCGCGACAGCGTCGAACGGATACGCATCGCGACGGTCGCGAGCCAGACGACCGTGATCGCCGCACAGGCCGCCACGACATTGCGCGAGGGCACTGCGCCGAAAAGGACAAGGGCATACAGCACCAGGGACGGAACCGCTCCGCTCAGGATCCACGGAACCAGACTGGCCATCGCCGACAGCCTGCGCTTCGACGGCGCACCGACCGGGCGCGGGGCGGGGCTCAAGACGGCTTTCGCTTGCCGAGACGGCGATACAGCGCTGAACGGCTGATTCCGAGCGACTTGGCCGCAGCGACCGGATTGCCGTCGTGACGCGAAAGCGCGCGCTGGATCAGCCAGACTTCGGCGTCTTCCAGGGTCAAGCCGTCGACCGCCCTGTCCTCCTCGCCCTGCGACGTCGGGCGTTCCTGCAGCTGCAGATCGCGCTCGGTCACCCGTTCGTGCTGGGCGAGAAGCACGGCGCGCTCCACGACATGCTGCAGCTCGCGGATGTTGCCGGGCCAGGAGTGCTGCTGCAGCGCTGTGCGTGCCGACGGCGAGAACGCGACCACGGACGTCTCGAAGCGCCGCGAGGCGCGCTCCAGGAAATCCTCCGCGAGCAGCATGATGTCGGCCGGACGTTCGCGCAGCGCCGGCATCCGCAGAGTGACGCCGTTGAGGCGGTAGAGCAGATCCTGGCGGAAGCTCCGCTGCTCGACCAGCGCATGCAGGTCGGCATTGGTGGCGGAGACGAAACGCACGTCGGCCTTGCGCGTGTACGAGCTTCCGAGCTTCTCGTAGCAGCGCTCCTCCAGCAGACGCAGGATCTTCGCCTGCTGGGTCAACGGAAGATTCGCGATCTCGTCGAGGAACAGCGTGCCCTGCTCGGCCAGTTCGACTCGCCCGACGCGTTCGGTCTTGGCGTCGGTATAGGCGCCTTTGGTGTGACCGAACATTTCGCTCTCGAAGGTCGATTCGGAAATCGAGCCCATGTTGACCGCAATGAACGGACCGTTCGCGCGCGTCGAATGGCGGTGGATGTGGCTGGCGAGCAGACTCTTTCCGGTTCCGTTTTCGCCGGTGATCAGCACCGGAATCGCGCTCTGGGCCACGCGCTCGGCCATCGCCAGCAGTTGGCGCATTTCCTCGGACTGGTACAGCATCCGGCCCGGAGAGGCGTCCTCGCGCAGCAGCGCGTTCTCCGCGCGAAGACGGCGTTCGCGACCCTGCGCGGCGCCGAGTTTGAGGTGGGTCCGGATCGTGGTCAGGAGCCGATTGTTGTCCCAAGGCTTTTCGATGAAATCGGCCGCGCCCAGCTGCATCGCTTCGACCGCCAGCGCGACGGTCCCCCATCCGGTCAATGCGATCACGGGCAGATCCTCGGCCACTTCGCGGATTTTCGCGATCAGTGCGAGACCTTCCTTTCCCGAGGTGGTGTCGCGGACGTAGTTCAGGTCCACGAGGGCCAGGCGAAAGGGCCGATCCCGTATCGCAGCGATCGCCTCCTGCGGCGAACCGCAGGCGACGGAGGTCATCCCCTCGCTGGTCAGAAGCATCTGGAGCGCGGTACGAATGGACTCGTCGTCGTCAACGATCAGGATCGGCATTGCTGCGAGCTCGTCTACATCGTCCCGAGTATATCAGCGGGCTCCGCGTCCAGGCCGGGGTCGTCCCGCAGCGCGGCGTTAAGAGTTCGTTGCCGGCGACGCTGATCGCGGCAGGATCAGTGGAGACGTCGCCTCCGGGCCGCCGGGTCCGGAGGCGACATGCATCGCACATGCGTGCGTCGGGGAGGCGATGACTCAAAAGCCCTTGCACGCATCCCAGACTTCGCCGTCGAGACGGCTGAGCAGATCGAAGTCGCGCTTTAGACCAACCCGTTTGAGGGTCGCCTCGCGTCGCGCTTTGGCAGCCTGACAGGGCGAAGGCGCGGCGGCGCGGCGCGGACCTTCCCGAACCGCGGCGATGCGCGATCCGCCGCCCCGGTTGCGACGGTCCATTTCGGCTTCGATCGCGCGGCTGCGGGCGAGCAGCGCCGGGTCGGGCGCTTTCGCCTCGAAGGCGCGGGTACCCAGGTTGCGGGTATCGGCGGCGCAGGGGATGTCCTGATAACTGCGCACTCCGTGCGCATCCTGGCAAACGTGGAGCGTGCCCGCGGCGGCCGGTGCGGCGACGGCGAGCAGAAGCAGAAAAACGGCGAAACGTGAGGTCATGACGGTCTCCGAAGGGCGCCGGATGGCGCGTGCCGCCAGCTTCGGAGATCGCGCGCGCCGGCGCCGTCGGGCCAGACCGCGTTCGCGTGTCGGGAAATTCCTACAGCGCTGCGCGAGCGTTGCCGAAGTCCCGCGAGCGCATGCCCGGAGAGGCATGCTCGACAAGCATGCTCAGGGCAGCCTGATCGCTTCGGCCGCACGCGCGCCGAGCCAGACGAGCACCAGCCCGGAGACCACGGTCAGCGCGAGATAGCCCAGCATCAACCCACTGCGCTGCGAACGCGCGTACAGCAGGCATTCCAGCATCAGCGCCGACCAGGTGGTGAGCGCGCCGAGCACACCGACGATCAGGAACGCGCGCCAGTACAGCGCCGCCGGGCCGCGGCCTTCCAGCCAGACCGCGAGAAAACCGGCGGCGAACGAACCGATCAGGTTCGCCGCCAGCGTGCCCCAGGGCAGACCGTCGCCGAACTGGCGCAGCAGCGCCCCACCCAGCCAGAAACGCGCGGCCGCCCCGAGCGCGCCGCCGGCGGCGACCAGCATCAATTGCTGCCACCACAGGCTCATTCGCGCGGCTTCCGGGCATCGGCGCGAGCGCGGACGCGGGCGTCGCGCAGGCGGTCGAGCTTTTCCTTGAGCTTCAGCTCCAGCCCGCGCTCGGTCGGACGATAGTAGACGCGCTCGCCCATGTCGTCGGGAAAACAGGTCTGCTCCAGCGCCACCCCGCCCTCGGCATCATGGTCGTAGCGGTAATCGCGTCCGTAGCCGATGTCCTTCATCAGCTTCGTCGGCGCGTTGCGCAGATGCAGCGGCACGTCGCGGGTGCCGAATTCGGCGACATCGCGCTTCGCTTCGCCGAACGCGCGGTAGGCCGCATTCGATTTCGCGGTGCTGGCCAGATAGATCGCGAGCTGGGCGAGCGCCAGTTCGCCTTCGGGGCTGCCGAGGCGGTCGTAGGTCTCCCAGGCGTCGATCGCCATCTGCAGCGCGCGCGGATCGGCCAGACCGATGTCCTCGACCGCCATCCGGGTCATGCGCCGGGCGAGATAGCCGGGATCGCAGCCGCCGTCGAGCATCCGCGTCAGCCAGTACAGCGCGGCATCGGGATCGGAGCTGCGCACCGATTTGTGCAGCGCCGAGATCTGGTCGTAGAACTGCTCGCCGCCCTTGTCGAAACGCCGGGTGCGGTCGGCGAGCACCTGTTCGAGCACGGCGTCGGTGATGGTGCCGCCGCCCTCGCCTTCGGTATCGGCCAGTTCGGCGGCGATCTCCAGCAGGGTCAGGCCGCGGCGCACATCGCCGTCGGCGGCGGTCGCGATCGTGTGCAGTTGTTCGGCACCGATGCGCAGGCCGCGGCCGCCGAGACCGCGCTCCGCATCGTCCAGCGCATGCTGCAGCGCCGACGCGATGTCGTCGGCCGACACCGCCTCCATCACGTGCACGCGGCAGCGCGAGAGCAGCGCCGAGTTCAGTTCGAACGAGGGATTCTCGGTGGTGGCGCCGACGAACAGGATGGTGCCGCGTTCGATATGCGGCAGGAACGCGTCCTGCTGCGCCTTGTTGAAGCGATGCACCTCGTCGACGAACAGCACCGTGCGCCGGCCGCCGGCGAAACGCTGCGCGGCTTCGGCCAGCACCTGACGCACTTCCGGCAGCCCGGACAGCACCGCGGAGATCGCGCGGAATTCGGCGTCGGCGTAGCGCGCCAGGAGCAGCGCCAGGGTGGTCTTGCCGCAGCCGGGCGGCCCCCAGAGCACCATCGAATGCACATGCCCCGATTCGATCGCCCGACGCAGCGCGACCCCGGGTGCGAGCAGGCGGCGCTGGCCGACCATGTCGTCGAGCGTGCGCGGACGCATGCGTTCGGCGAGCGGGCGCAGGGCCTCGCGTTCGGCTGCGCGATCATCGGCTCTGCGATCGGCAGCGAGCAGATCGTCGACGGGG
>JBIJBH010000285.1:0-5363 GCA_044345315.1 Lysobacteraceae bacterium | reverse complement strand
GTAGACGCAGCCCGGCGGGCTGTTGGCGCTCTCCAGCGCGAAACAGTGGACCGCGCCGCTGAAATTCACGAACTGCCAGTCGGCGCCGGCGGCCTTCATTTCGCTTTCGAAACCGGCGATCTGCTCGGCGGGCACGAAGGTGTCGTCGGCGCCGTTCAACACCAGCACGCTGGTCTTGAGCGCGCCGGGCGCGGCCGGCAGCGTGGTGTCGAGACCGCCGTGGAAGCTGACCACGCCGTCGATCTCGGCGCCGCTGCGCGCGAGTTCGAGCACGGTCTTGCCGCCGAAGCAGTAGCCGAAGGCGCCGATCCGCGCGGTGTCGATCGGCGCCTTGTCGGCCTGATTGCGCAGCGCCGCGAGCGCGGCGGCGGCGCGGGCGCGCAGCCCCGGCAGATCCTGATACATCTTCGTGACCTGGGCGCGCGCGGCCTTGTCGTCCTTCGGACGCACGCCACGGCCGTAGACATCGGCGACCAGCACCACGTAGCCGGCGGCAGCGACCTTCTTCGCCTCCTCGACCGCGGCCGGGGTGACGCCTTTCCAGTCCGGCACCATCATCAGCCCCGGGCGGCGCACATTGCTGGAATCGTTGTAGACGAGAAAACCGCTGAAACGCTGCTTCCCGAGCGTCCATTCTACCGGTTTGGCCTGCATCGCCGCCAGCAGCGGCAGCGGCATCAGCAGGGACAGACACAACAGGGCGAAGATCGTCGCCCGACGGATTGCGGTCATGGGGGCATGCTCCTGATCTGTTGATACGGACCAGCCTACCCGGAAAACGCGACGATTGCCGCCGCGCTGGCTGCGATCATCGGCCGGGACGCGCCGCTCAGCCGATCCCCAGCCCGGGAATCGCGGCGATCGCCTCGGGATCGAAGCCGGCGAGCGCGGCGAAATGGCGACCGCGCTCGGTGTAGTCGCGGTAGGCGCCGAAACTGGGCGCGCCCGGCGACAGCAGGACCACGCCGTCGCCGCCGAGCAGGCGCCGGGCCTCGGCGACCGCGGCCGGCAGATCGGCGGCCTGAGCGAGCGCGAACCCGGCCGCATCCGCGATCCCCGCCAGCAGCGCATGGATCTTCGGACCGTTCTGGCCGAGGGTAACGATCACTCTGGGGATGGGCGCCGCGGGCACGACCGAGGCCGACGCCGCCCCGCGCATGGCCTCCGCGAAGTCGCTCCAGTCCACGCCGCGATCGTGGCCGCCGGCGAGCAGCGCGATCCGTCGCCCCGGAAAACAGGCCAGCGCCGCCAGGCTCGCGTGCGGCGTGGTGCTGATCGAATCGTTGACCCAGACCAGGCCGTCGCGTTCGCCGAGGGTCTGCAGCCGGTGCGGCAGCGGCCGGAAATCCGCAGCATGCGGCGCCAGCGCCACCGCATCCAGACCCAGCGCCTCGATCGCCGCCAGCACCGCGCACAGGTTGCCGCGGTTATGGCGACCGGGCAGCGGCACATGCGAAGTGTCGAACACCGGCTGTTCGCCGCGATGCACGACATCGCCGCGCAGATGCCACCCCTCGCGCGTGCCGACGAAACGCACCTCGCTGTCCGGCAGCCGCAGCGCCGACAGCCTGCGGTCCTCGCCGTTGAGGATCGCGATCCGCGGATGCGCGGCCTCGAACAGCGAGAGCTTGTCGGCGACATAACGGTCCTCGCCGCCGTGCCAGTCCAGATGCTCGGGAAAGACGTTGGTCGCGATCGCGATCTTCGGCGCGACGCCGGACGCGGCCACGTCGCGGGTCTGATAGCTGGACAGTTCGATCGCCCAGAATTCCGGCGGCACATCGACGTCGAGCAGCTCCAGCAGCGGCAGACCGATGTTGCCGCACAGCGCGGTGCGATGACCGCCCGCGCGCAGCAGATGCGCGAGCAGCGCGGTGGTGGTGCTCTTGCCCTTGGTGCCGGTGACGCAGATCGTGTTCGCTTCGGGATGTTCGGCGAACCACAGCGTGGTGCCGCCGATGAAGCGCGTGCCGCGCTCGGCCGCGGCGGCGGCCTCCGGGCCGTAGGGGCTGATGCCCGGCGACTTGATCACGATCTCGAACGCGGCCAGCCGCTCCGCGATCGCCTCGGTCTCGATCGCGAGCAGTGGATCGCCGAGCGCCTGCGCATCGGCGGCTTCGGCCACGCCGCAGAACAGGGTCAGCGGCAGCGACGGCAGGCGTCGGCGCAGCGCGCGCCAGGCGGCGCGGCCTTCGCGCCCCCAGCCCCAGAGCGCGACGCGACGGCCGTCGAGCGAGGCGATGTCAGGCCGCGAACCGGGCACGCAGGCGCTCCCACAGCGGCGCGGGAATGGCGTGTTCCTCGTCCGGCACCAGCAGCGGCGCCAGCGCGAGTTCGCCGGGATCGAGCTGCGGCAGGATCTCGCGCGCGAAACGCGCGACGATCTCGTCCTCGCGCCATTCCGGACGCGCCGCCAGCGCCGCCAGCGCAGCGCGCGATTCTCGGGCCTCGCCGACGCATTCGAAAGGTTTGTGGTCGCGGTACTCCAGCAGCGCGTCGTAGCCGGGAATCTGGCCGGCGTCGTCGAGCAGATTGCGCCCGAAGATGCCGACCAGCCGCGGCTTGGGCATGAACGGCGCCAGCGCGAGGAACACGAAATGGCACTTCGGGCAGACCCCGCACCAGCGGCTGGCCGGACGTTCGCCGAGGATGTGGAAATTGCGGTTGCAGCTGGAGAAATGCGCGTCGTAGCGGTCGCTCTTCGCGAACTGCCGCGCCACCGCCAGTTCGCTCAGCGGCCGCAGCAGCGAGTAGTAGCGCAGGTCGGCGGCGACGTGCCGATGCAGGTGCGCGGCGAAATCGCGTTCGAACGCCCAACCTTTCGACCACTGGTGATTCACCTCGCCCGTGCCTTCGATCAGGCTGCCGTAGCTCGCCGAGCGCTCGTTGGAGAACACGACCTGGTCCGCATCGAGCAGCACCGCGGCGAAGGCCAGGATTGCGGAATTGACCGCGGTCACCGGAATGTGGCCGTTCCACGCGCCCTGACGGTTGTACTCGAACAGTTCCGGCGCGAGCTGGCGGCCGAGATTCAGCGTCGGCAGACCGGTGCGTTCGGCGCAGGCGCGGATCAACTGCGAGCCGCCGATCCAGGTCACGGTCTGGGCGATGTCGGCGCCGCGCAGGGCCTCGATGCTGACCAGCGAATCCTTGCCGCCGCCGATCGCGACGAGCGCATGCCCCTGAGAGGCATGCCCGCGCAGGCCGAGCGCGGGCGCATCGGTCACGGCGTGGGTCGCGCCCGCGGGGAAGCGGATGCGGCCGTGCAGGTCGAGCCCGTTGCGGTAGGCGAATTCGCCGAGACCGTTGAGATAGACGCTTTCGAGCAGCGCGGCGGTGTCGGCATCGATGGCGTACTCGTCGATGCGGATTTCCGGCGGCACCGCGGCCTTGTAATAGCTCACGCCGGCGATCAGATGCAGCAGGCGCAGCGCGCGCCCGGCCGCCGCGGCGCGCGCGCCCTCATGCGCGGCATCGCCATCGAAGAACGGGGCGCCGGGCACGGTCACGGTCTCGATCAGCTCGGGACCATCGTCGAAGGCGTACACGAGCTGTGCGACGCCGGTCTGCGCATCGAAGCCGCAGCGGACGAAGCGGAAGACGCGGATTTCGTCGCGCCGGAATTCCCACGCGGATTTCGGAACATCAGGCATCAAGAATTTCCTCTGCCGGCAGCGCCCGCAGGTTATAGGTGTTGGCCATCGCCATGCCGTAGGCGCCGGCGTCGGCGATCAGCAGCACGTCGCCCTCGGCGGTCGCCGCCGGCAGCATGCGCGCGCGGCCGAGGACGTCGCTGCTTTCGCAGATCGGGCCGACCACGTCGAACGCGACGCTGTCGGCATCGTCGAGCCGCGAAAGATTGTGGATCCCGTGCCAGGCGTCGTACATCGCCGGGCGCATCAATGCGTTCATGCCGCCGTCGGCGCCGACCCGACGCAGACCGTCCTTGGCGATGACCTGGGTGACCCGCAGCAGCAGCACGCCCGCTTCCGCGACCAGATAGCGCCCGGGCTCGATCGCGAGCCGGTAGCGCGGATAGGCGGCCTTGATCTCCTCCAGTCCCGTGCGCCAGGCCTCGAGATCGAACGGCCGCGCGTCCGGCGCGTAAGGCACCGGCAGGCCGCCGCCGATGTCGAGGGTGTCGACCGTACCGATCTGCTCGGCGAGACCGGCGAGATCGGCATGGACTTCGCGCCAGTGCGCGGGATTGTCGATGCCGCTGCCGAGGTGCGCGTGGAGGGCGACGATCCGCGCGTCGAGCTGTCGCGCTTCGGCCGCGAACGCCTGCGCGCGAGCCGCGGGCAGACCGAACTTGGCTTCGGCGCCACCGGTGCACACCTTCTCGTGATGACCGTCGCCGCGCCCCAGATCCAGCCGCAGCCAGAGTGCGCGACCGCGAAAGGTCTCCGGCCAGCGCTGCAGGGCCTCGATGCTGTCGACGGTGACGTTCACGCCGCGGGCGAAGGCCGCATCGTATTCGGCGCGCGGCGCGAAGCTCGGGGTGAACACCACGCGCTGCGGGTCGATGTCCGGCAGCACCGCGAACACCTGTTCGACTTCCGCCAGCGACACGCATTCGAAGCCGAAATCCTCGGCGTCCAGCGTGCGCAGGATCGCCGGGTGCGCATTGGCCTTGAGTGCGTAGAACCTGCGATCGACCGCGGTCGCCGCGCGCAGCGCGCGCGCGCGGGCGCGCACGGTCGCCAGATCGTAGACGTAGCGCGGCGTGCCCTCTTCGGCGCGCGCGCGCAGCGTCGCCGCTGCGGCATGCCACCAGGGCGTTTCGCGCCGCGGCGGGCCGTGCGCGATCTCGTTCCAGCTCGGGCCGAAAACCGCCGCGTCCTGCACCGGCATGGCGCCGCTGCGGATCAGCTCGGCGTGCAGCTGCGGCAGCAGGCCGTCGGCGTCGGCCTCGTCGATCACGAAAGTCAGGTTGAGATCGTTGGACGACTGCGAGATCAGATGCACGCGCTCCCGGCCGAACGTCGCCCACACATCGGACAGCTTGTGCAGCAGCGAGCGCATGCCGCGGCCGACCAGGGTGATCGCCGCGCAGGGCGCGATCACCTTGACCCGGCAGACCTCGGAGAGATCGGCCGACAGTTCCGCGAGCACGTCGCTGCTGACCAGATTTTCGCTGGGATCGAGCGAGACGGTGACGTTGGTTTCGGAAGAGCCGATCAGATCGATCGACAGGCCGTGGCGCTTGAAGCGTTCGAACACGTCGGCGAGGAAGCCGACCTGCTGCCACATGCCGATGGTTTCCATCGACACCAGCACGATGCCGTTGCGGCGACTGATCGCCTTGACGCCGGGCACGGTGGCGACGCTGGCGTCGATCCGGGTGCCGGGCAGATCCGGGC
>JBIJBH010000182.1:0-7229 GCA_044345315.1 Lysobacteraceae bacterium | reverse complement strand
ATGATCCTGCCGCTGTACACCAACCTGATCAAGCACGACCAGCGCCTGCTGGAGGCCGCCTACGATCTCGGCGCCAAACCCTGGAAAGCCTTCCTCACCGTCACCCTGCCGCTGTCCCGCGCCGGCATCGTCGCCGGCTGCATGCTGGTGATGATTCCCGCGGTCGGCGAATACGTGATTCCGGAAATGCTCGGCGGTCCCGACACGCTGATGATCGGCCGGCAGCTGGTCAACGACTTCAGCGCCGCGACCGACTGGCCGCGCGCGGCGGCGGTGGCGATCTCGATGCTGTTGCTGCTGCTGGTGCCGATCCTGATCTTCAACCGGATCCAGCAGCGCGAGATGGAAGGGAGGCTGGCATGAGCGGCGTCCGTCGCGGCAACTGGTTCGCATGGCCGGTGCTCGGACTGGGCTTCGCCTTCCTGTACGTCCCGATCCTGATCCTGATGGTGTACTCGTTCAACGAAAGCCGGCTGGCGACGGTGTGGTCAGGGTTTTCGTTCAAGTGGTACGGCGAGCTGTTCCGCGACGAGGACATGATCCAGGCGGCCCTGCTCAGCCTCAGGATCGCGTTCTTCACCGCGACCGGCGCAGTGGTGCTGGGCACGCTGGCGTCGCTGGTGATGACCCGCATGCGCCACTTCCGCAGCCGCACCGTGTTCGGCGCGCTGATCACCGCGCCGCTGGTCATGCCCGAGGTCATTCTCGGCCTGTCGCTTCTCCTGCTGTTCGTCTCGGCGAGCAATGTGCTGCACGTCGTCGGCGTGCACGACTTCCAGCCCAAGGGCGTGCTCACGATCTGGATCTCGCACGTCACCTTCACCCTGGCCTTCGTCACCGTGGTGATTTCCTCGCGCATGGCCGAACTGGACAAGTCGCTGGAGGAAGCGGCGATGGATCTCGGCGCGAACCGGGTCAAGGTGTTCTTCCAGATCACCCTGCCGATCATCGCGCCGGCCCTGGTCGCCGGCTGGCTGCTCGCCTTCACCCTGTCGCTGGACGACGTGGTGATCTCCAGCTTCGTCACCGGGCCGGGATCGACCACCCTGCCGATCAAGGTGTTCTCCTCGGTGCGGCTGGGCCTCAATCCCAAGATCAACGCCCTGGCGACGATCATGGTGATGCTGGTCGCGCTGGTCGCGGTGATCGGCTGGTGGTGGATGCGCCGCGAGGAACTGCGGCGTCAGCGCGACATGCAACTGGCGGCCCAGGACAACGGCTGAGCGCGGCGTCGCCGCGTCCGCACCCCGCAGGCAAGGAATCCTGATACGAGGATCTCGAGAATGACGATCGAACTGATTGATCCCTGGTCCGGCGTCGTGGATCATCGCTACGACTACATGGACGAAGCCGCGATCGAACGCACGCTGCAGGCGGCGGAGGCGGGATTCCGCGACTGGTCGCGGTTGCCGCTGGAGACGCGCGGCGACTACCTGCGTGCGGTCGCGGCGCGGCTGCGCGAGCGCCGCGAGACGATCGCAGGGCTGATGGCCGCGGACATGGGCAAGCTGCGCCGCGAGGCGCTGGCCGAGATCGAGAAATCGGCGTCGGCCTGCGAGTATTACGCCGCGCACGCCGGCGATTACCTGCAGGATCAGCGCATCGCCACCGAAGCCCGCAGCAGCTACGTCGTCTACGAGCCGATCGGCTGCGTGTTCGCGGTGATGCCGTGGAATTTCCCGATCTGGCAGGTGTTCCGGTTCCTGGCGCCGGCGCTGATGGCCGGGAATGTGGCCGTACTCAAGCACGCGACCAACGTGCCGCGCTGCGCCGACGCCATCGCCGAGACCCTGCGCGACGCCGGCCTGCCGGCGGGCGCGTTCGGCGTGCTGCACATCGACAACGGCATGGCCGCGAAGGTGATCGCCGACCCGCGGATCAAGGCCGTGACCCTCACCGGCAGCGAGCGCGCCGGGCGTTCGGTCGCCTCCAACGCCGGCGCGCATCTGAAGAAGTGCGTGATGGAACTCGGCGGTAGCGATCCGTTCGTGGTCCTCGACGATGCCGACCTCGACCTGACCGTGCCGGCCGCGATCGCCTCGCGCTTCGGCAACGCCGGGCAGACCTGCATCGCCGCCAAGCGTTTCATCGTGACGCCGGGCATCGCCGACGCCTTCGTCGAGCGTTTCGTCGAGGCCGCGCGCAAGCTCGCGGTCGGCGACCCGACCGACGACGCGACCACGCTCGCGCCGATGGCCCGCGCCGATCTGTGCACCGAACTGTTCAAGCAGACCCGCGCCAGCATCGACGCCGGCGCGGTCGAACGGCTCGGCGGCGCGCCGGGGCAGGGCAGCGCGGCCGCGCACTATCCGGCGACGATCCTCGACCATGTGGTTCCGGGCATGCCGGCCTACAACGAGGAACTGTTCGGCCCGGTCGCCGCGATCCTGCGCGCCCGCGACGACGAGGACGCGGTGCGCCTCGCCAACGACACCGACTTCGGCCTCGGCGCCAGCGTCTGGACCCGCGACCACGCGCGCGGCGAAGCCGTCGCCCGCCGCCTGCAGGCCGGTGCCACCTTCGTCAACGCGATCGTCCGCAGCGACGTGCGCCTCCCGTTCGGCGGCACCAAGACCTCCGGCTTCGGCCGCGAACTGGCCGAGCACGGCATCCACGAGTTCATGAACATCAAGACGGTGTATGTAGCTTGATGGCAGTTGTCGCCGCCGGTCATTTGATCGTCACCATCCATCCAAGGGGGAAAGACATGGAAGAGGAAACGAAATTCAAGTTCACGCTGGAACTGGATCTTGAGCAGGAGGAAATCGATGCGGTGATGGCCGCAGTGCGCGCAGCGTTGAAGATCGGGGAAAAAACCGTCGCCGCGTCGAAAAAAGACCCGCTGGACGACTGCTTCGAAGTGACCAAGGTCGTCGGAAGGCACTCGAAGCTGGAACAGGAGATGGTGTTTCCGGAGCCCACCAATCCACTCACCCCGATCCATCTGATTCCCGCGCCGGTCTGGGTGCGCTACGTCTGCACGGTGTACGAAACCAAGAAGCACTGTCCGGGACGACACCCTGCGGTCAGCCGCTGGGAGGAATGTCGCAAGGCCTGAGGCAGCCGCGACATTCGGTTCCGGGACTGCCGGCTGTTGCGGTTCAGTCGGCAAAAAAGGCCCGCGGATGAGCCGCGGGCTTTTGATTGCGCCTTCCGTTCGCCGCAGGCGGGGGCGCGCGGGCTTTTTCAGGGGCGTCGTCACGACGAATGTCTTGCGTCGACGCCGGCTGCAATCTGTGTTCGCAGGAAGAAGTCGGGCTTGACCTGACAGACCATCAGAATGCGGGCGCCGGAGACAGCCTCACGACCATCCCGCTCAAGACGGATGTTCCGGACAGCGGATCGCGCAGGTTTTCGTCGAGCAGGGCATTGAGGTTCGCGCCGGGGCGCTCGTTGGCGAGGCGCTGAGTGGTGCCGGGCAGGTCGTGGCCCCAGCCGTGCGGCACGCTGACCACGCCGATGCGCATCTCCTCGCTGCATTTCACCCGCACGGTGATCCGGCGCCCGGCGGCGCCTTCGATCTGCGCCAGCGCGCCGTCGACGATGCCGGCCGCGGCGGCGTCCTTCGGGTGCACCAGGGCGAGGCAGCGCTCCGGGCCCTTGGCCAGGGTCGGCAGGTTGTGCATCCAGCTGTTGTTCGAGCGCAGGTCGCGACGACCGATCACGGTCACGGGATGTCCTGCGCCATCCGCGGAGGCCTGCGCCTGCGACAGCGCGGCCTCGACCCGCGCGAGATCGTCGAGCAGCGCCGCCGGCGCGGCCTGGATCATGCCATCGGGCGTGCGCAGCACACCGGGCAGACGCGCCTGCAGCGGACCCATGTCGATCCCGTGCGGCGATTCCCGCAGTTTCGCCAGCGAGAGCCCATCGGGTTTTCGGCCGAACTGATCGCCCCACGGCCCGCCGCGCAGGGCGAGATCGAGCTGGCGCTCGGGCCCGGACAGATGCGCGCTGGCGCGGAGCAGGGCGGCGACGCGCTCGCCCTGTTGCGCTTCGGGGACGCCGGCGGCGGCGAACATGGCCTGCAGCTCCTTCGCCAGCGCCTCTTCATCGCGGGCCTCGACGTCGGCCGCCGCGTCATGGCCTTCGAACATCGCGGCCAGCCGCATCAGGATCCGCCACTCGGGCCATTGATCCTCCGCCACCGGCAGCAGCGGCGGGCTGAAGCGCGCGGCGTGGGTCCAGGCGAACTGGGTGAAGGCGATGTCGTAATGCGGCTCCTGCAGCGGCGAGAGCCCGGGCAGGATCACGTCGGCATGGCGCGTGGTCTCGTTGAGATAGACATCCAGACTGAGCATGAAGTCCAGGCCGTCCAGCGCCGCGGTCAGCCGTTCGCCGTTCGGCGCGGACAGCACCGGATTGCTGGCGATCGTGATCAACGCGCGCACCTTCGGCCCGTCGGCGCTGTCGGGCGTGTCGATTTCCTCGGCGAGACAGCCCATCGGGAATTCGCCCATCACTTCCGGCGCGCCGCTCACCCGGGAGCGGCGGCGGCCCATGACGACGCCGCGACCGCGTCCGCCCGGCCCGGTGCTGTTGGCCTGGAACGCCGGCGCCAGCGGCCAGCGCATGCCGCCTTCGGCATCGATCCGGCCGGTGACGAGATTCAGCACTTCGACCAGCCAACTGCAGAGCGTGCCGAAGGGCTGGGTGCAGGTGCCGATGCGGGCATAGAGCGCGGCGCGCGGCGCATCGCGCAGGGCTTCGGCCAGCCGACGGATCGTCGCCGCGTCGAGGCCCGAGGCCTCGGCCATGCGCTCTGGCGTGAACGCCGCCACCGCGGTCTGCAGCGCGTCCAGACCGGCCACCAGACCGTCCGCGGCGCCGAGCCGCGGCGCGGCGTTCGCCAGCAGATGCTGCAGCATGCCCAGCAGCAGGAAGACATCGCCGCCGGGACGGATCGCGTGATGCTCGTCGGCCAGCTCGGCGGTCTCGCTGCGGCGGGGATCGATCACGACCAGGCGGCCGCCGCGTTCGCGCAGCGCGCGCGCTTTCGCCCGGAAGTCCGGCACCGTCCACAGACTGCCGTTGCTCACGGCCGGATTGGCGCCGAGCACGATCAGCAGATCGGTGCGTTCGATGTCCGGCACCGGAATGCTCAGCCAGTGCCCGTACATCAGCCCGCAGGCGACGTGCTTGGGCATCTGGTCGAGGGTGGACGCGCTGAACACGTTCGGCGTGCGCGCGGCGCGCGCCAGCCGCGGCACGTACAGCTGCAGCCCGATCTTGTGCACGACAGGATTGCCGATGCTCAGCGTCAGGGTCTGCCGGCCGTGGGTGTCGAGCAGCGGCAGCAGCCGGCGCTCGATCTCGGCGAACGCCTCCTCCCAACCGCAGGTTTCCCAGCGCGCCTCGGCACCGTGCCCGCGGCGGATCATCGGCGTGCGCAGGCGATCGGGGTCCTCGTGCAGATCCTTCAGCGCCACGCCCTTGGGGCAGAGATAACCGCGGCTGAAAACGTCGTCCTTGTCGCCGCGCACGGCGACCACCTCGTCGCCGCGCAATTGCACGTTCAGCCCGCAGGCGGCCTCGCAGAACGGGCAGATGCGCTGTGCGGTGCGGAGGTCGTCGGGGGGCTGCGTCATGGTCGTCTCGCGTTGCCCGGGGCATCGGCGCGGCCCCGCTGGTCCTGCAGCTTAACCGCGGTCGCCGCGGCGCATCAGCCCCTGTCGGGAAACCGGCTGGCATACGCCGCCAGCAGTTCCTGCGCGATCGAGGCGCCGGCGAGGGCGGTGATGTCGGCGTGATCGTAGGGCGGGGCGACTTCGACCACGTCCATGCCGACGATGTGCAGCCCGGCGAGGCCGCGGATCAGGCGCAGGGCGTCGTGGGTGGAGAAACCGCCGACCACCGGGGTGCCGGTGCCCGGGGCGAAGGCGGGGTCGAGGAAATCGATGTCGAAACTGACGTAGCAGCGCCCATCGCCGACCCGGCGCCGGATCTCGTCGATGCAGGTCTCCAGTCCGTTGGCGTGCAGCCAGCGCGCATCGAGCACGCGGAAGCCGTGGGTCTCCGGATTGAGCGTGCGCATGCCGATCTGGATCGAACGCGCGGGGTCGACGATGCCGTGTTTCGCCGCATGCCAGAACATCGTGCCGTGATCGATCCGATCGTCGCGGTCTTCCCAGGTATCGCTGTGGGCGTCGAAATGGATCAGCGACAGCGGGCCGTGGACTGCGCGCAGCGCCTGCAGGATCGGATAGCTGATGAAGTGATCGCCGCCGAGCGCGAGCGTGGCCACTCCGGCCTCGGCGAATGCGCGGAACGCTTCGCGCAGGGTGTCGGGCACGCGTTCGGGCCGGCCGTGATCGAAATGCACGTCGCCCCAGTCGATGACGTTCAGGCGCTCGCAGGGATCGAAATCCCAGGCGTAGGGCGCGCACCAGGCCAGCGAGGCCGAGGCGGCGCGGATCGCGCGCGGTCCGAACCGGGTGCCGGGGCGATTGGTCGTGGCGAGATCGAACGGCACGCCGACCACGGCGACATCGACGCCGTCCAGATCCTTGGTGTATCGGCGGCGCAGGAAGCTGAGCGCGCCGGAGTAGGTCGGTTCGGCGTGGGTGCCGTAGGGCGACGTGCGGACGAAGGCCTGATCGATCGCGGCGGCATCGACGGCGTTGGCGGGACTGACGGAATCCTTGTTCTGCGACATGGCATCACCGGTGGTGGAGTCGCGCGTCGTTCGCCGGGACGCGCGATACCGGTGGCGGGTCAGTCGTCCGTGCCGTTCATCCAGCGCCGGACGAGACCGGGAATCGTCGCCGCCGCGGTGCCCTGCAGCCAGGTGTAGCCGCGCGGCAGCGTGTCGATCTCGGGCGAGCAGAGTACCTTCTCCGCATCGCCGCGTGCGAAGCCGGTCAGCGATGCGGCCGGATACACGGTCAGCGACGTGCCGACCACCAGCACCTTGTCGGCACCGGCGACTTCCTCCGCGGCGTCCTCCATCGCCGGTACCGCTTCGCCGAACCAGACGATGTCGGGCCGCAACTGGGTGCCGTCCTCGCACAGATCGCCGATCCGGATCGGTGCCGCGCCGATGTGGCGGCGCAGTTGACGCCGCGACGTGCCGCGCGCCCAGGCCAGTTGCCCGTGCAGATGGACGATGCGGGTCGAGCCGGCGCGTTCGTGCAGGTCGTCGACGTTCTGGGTGACGATCACGACTTCGTACTTCGATTCCAGTTCGGCCAGTGCGCGATGCGCGGCGTTCGGCTGTGCCTGCGCGGCCTGCG
>JBIJBH010000417.1:0-3612 GCA_044345315.1 Lysobacteraceae bacterium | reverse complement strand
CGCACGCCTGACCTACGACGAAAAGAGCCACCGCGACCTGCTCGACGAACTCAACGAGCGTCTGGTCGACAAGTATTTCGTCAACTTCAGCCTGTTCGAATCGATGCCCGACGTGTGGGCGATCGATCAGGTGTTCCCGATCGCGCCGATCGAGCGCCTCGGGGAGCGCCCGGAGCGCCGCGGCGTGATCGCCGATCTCACCTGCGACTCCGACGGCAAGATCGACACCTACGTCGAAAGCGAAGACCTCGACAGCTCGCTGCCGCTGCACGCGCCGCGTCCCGGCGAGCGTTACCGCATCGGCTTCTTCCTGGTCGGCGCGTATCAGGAAATCCTCGGCGACATCCACAACCTGTTCGGCGACACCGACGCGATCGAAGTGCGCGTGACCGACGAAGGCTTCAAGGTCACCCAGCAGCGCCGCGGCGACACCACCGACGTGATGCTGGACTACGTCGGCTACAAACTCGACGACCTGCGCCGCATCTATCGCGCCAAGGTCGGCGCCGTGGACCTGACCAAGAGCGAAGCCGCGCGTCTGAACGAGGCGCTGGAGAACGGGCTGACCTCGTACACCTATCTGAGCGACGAACCGCTGGCGTGATCGGAAGGCCGATCAACCGCGGGCCGCGTCGCGATCGCGCAGCATCGCCACCTGCAGCTCCAGGCGCTTGAGTTCGCGCAGGGTGCGGTTGGCTTGCAACTGCGCACCCAGATAGGTCTTCATCAGGCCCGAGCACTGGAACAGCAGCAGCGCGAGCGCGCCGAATTTCACAGCGGCCAGCACTTCCTCGGCGGTCCATGCGCGCCAGAACGCCCACACGCATCCGGCGAAGGCCGCCAGCGCGACCGCGTAGGCGAGGCCGGCGGTCCAGCCGAGCGTGCCGCGGAACAGGCCGCCCGCCTGCGCGAAATAGCCGGGCTCCGCGTGCCGCGCCAGCAGCTCGCGATCTTCCGCGCTCAGTGCCCGTTCGATCATGTCATCGGTCTTGGTCATCGCCCACTCCTTCCAGTACGGCGCGGAGCTTTCTTCGCGCATGCATGAGCCGGGTCTTGACCGTGCCCGGCGGAACGTCGAGTGCGATGGCGATCTCCGCCACGCTCAATGCTTCGAGATGGAACAGCGACAGCGCCGCGCGCTGCGCCGGCGGCAGCGCGGCCATCGCCGCGCGCACCCGCGCCAGATCGATGTCGCGTGCGATCGCCTCGGCGCCTTCGGCGTCGTCGCTCTCGGTCGAGACTTCGGTCAGTTCGCGCATGCCCGCGCGCTCGCGATCGGTCTCGTCGAAGGCGCGATGACAGCGGCGGGTGACGATGCGGAAGGCCCAGGCCGGAAAGGCCACGACGTCTTCCAGCCGGCGCAGGCCCTTCCAGATGTCGACCCACGCGTCCTGCACCAGATCGGCGGCGCGGTCGGCCTGCCCGGTCAGGCGCCAGGCGTGGCGCAGCAGCCGCGGCTGCCAGCGCGCGACCAGCCGTTCCCACGCCGCGCGATCGCCGCCCTGTGCCGCGACCACGAGGTATTCGTCGTAGACCCGCTCGCTGTCGCGCTGCACCCGATTGCCCCTGTCCGTGTCGTGTCGTTACGGAAGATAAGGTGTCGACGGGCGGGCGAACGGTTCAATCGCCCGGCTCAATCCGACACGGCCTGACACGACGCGCTCGCCGCACCGGGCGATGTTCAATCCGCCGGTGGTGTCTTCAGGGCCTCGATCAGCGCGCGCGTCGCCGCCGGCAGTCGCCGGTGCGGCGGATACAGCAGCGAGAACGGACGGGTGCGTCCGGCGGTCGCGGGCAGCACTTCGACCAGTCGCCCGGCCTCCAGGTCGGCCGCGGCGATGAAGCGGTAGGTCTGGCAGATGCCCAAGCCGGCGCGCGCCAGCGAGACGACGCCGAGCACGTCGTCGGCCACGCGCAGCGGCGCGGTTGGCATCCAGTCGACATCGCGCCCGTCCTCGCGCAGGCGCCAGGCCATCACCCGGCCGGTGCTCGGCAGCACGAAGGCGATGCCCGCATGCGTCGCCAGCGCGGCGATGTCGGCGGGCGCGCCGCGGCGGCGCAGATAGTCGGGGGACGCGACGAGGCAGAACGCGGCGTCTTCGAGCCGGTGCGCGACCAGTCCGCTGTCGGGCAGCTCGCCGCCGCGGATCGCCAGATCGAAGCCTTCGGCGATCAGGTCCACGTTGCGGTTGCCGATCTCGATCGTCAGTTCGACGCCCGGATGCGCATCCCGGAACCCGCGCAGGCGTTCGGGCAGGCGGTAATGGCCGTAGCTGGTGGGCGCGCTGATCCGCACCGTTCCCGCGAGCGGGCCGTCCTGCCCCTGCACCTCGCGCTCGGCTTCGGCGAACAGCGCGAACGCGGTCTGGGCGCGCTCCAGATACTGCCGGCCGGCCTCGGTCAGGCTCATCCGCCGGGTGGTCCGGCGCAGCAACTGCGCCCCCAGCCGCTGCTCCAGCCGCGCGATCGCCCGGCTGATCATCGAGGGACTGGTGCCCAGGGCCGCGGCCGCCCGGCTCAGCGCGCCCTGTTCGGCGGTAGCGACGAAGGCTTCCACATCGGCGAGGTGGTCGTAGCGGCGCATTCATGCCTCCAGCGCAAAAGAGATATCGATTCTGGCCGATTCATTGCGTCACGGGTGCGTCGTAGGCTGTGCGCATGCCGGAAGCCCGCCGTTCGCGGCCCGGCCTCTCCCCCCGACCGCTTCCCTGGAGTTCCCCATGTCCCTGTTGCTCGCCGCCGTCCTCGGCCTGTCCGCTCCCGTCGAAACCGCCGCGTCCGCGCCGCGCCCGGTGCTGATCGTGCTCACCAGCCACGGCACCAAGGGCGCCACTGGCGAACCCACCGGCTATTACCTCGCCGAGCTGACCCACCCGCTGGCGGTGTTCGAGGCCGCCGGCATTCCGGTCGAATTCGCCTCGATCCGCGGCGGCGAGCCGCCGGTGGACGGCCTCAATCTCGACGACCCGACCAACGCGCGCTACTGGAACGACCCGGCGTTCCGCGAGGCGATCCGGACCACGCCGAAGCTCGACGACGTCGATCCCTCGCGCTACGCCGCGGTGCTGTACGCCGGCGGCCACGGCACGATGTGGGATTTCCCCGACAGCCCGGCGGTGCAGTCGGTGGCGCGCCGCGTGTACGAAGCCGGCGGCGTGGTCGCCGCGGTCTGCCACGGCCCGGCGGCGCTGGTCAACGCGACGCTCTCCGACGGTCGTTTTCTGGTCGAAGGCCGTCGCGTGGCGGCGTTCACCGACAGCGAGGAGCGCGCGGTGAAGCTGGAGAACGTGGTGCCGTTCCTGCTCGCCGAGACCCTGACCCGGCGCGGCGCGCTGCATCAGCCGGCGCCGGACTGGCAGGCGCAGGTGGTCGTCGACGGTCGTCTGGTCACCGGCCAGAACCCGGCTTCCGCCACCAGCGTGGGCGAGGCGGTGCGCGATCTGGTGTTGGCGGCGGCGCGCTGAGGCGGCCGCTCAGTCGCGGCTGATCTGAAACCCCGCAAACGACTGCCGCACCGGCATCAGTTCGAGGCGGTTGACGTTGAGGTGCGGGGGCAGGGTGGCGACCCAGAACAGGGTCTCGGCGATGTCCTCGGGCGTGATCGGTTCGGCG
>JBIJBH010000414.1:0-3631 GCA_044345315.1 Lysobacteraceae bacterium | reverse complement strand
GGGTGCGGACGAGGGTGAATTCGGTTTCGGCCATGCCCGGTTCGAGGCTGGTCACGCGCACGCCGGTGCCGTGCAGGTCGCTGCGCAGGCCGAGCGAGAACTGGGCGACGAAGGCCTTGGTGCCGCCGTAGACGTTGCCGCCGGTGTAGGGATAGGTCGCCGCGACCGAGGAGACGTTGAGGATCGCGCCCCGGCGTTCGATCAGCACCGGCAGCAGTGCGTGGGTAAGGGTCGCCAGCGCGGTGACGTTGGTGTCGATCATCTGCTTCCACTGCGCCAGGTCCGCGCGCTGCGCAGGTGCGGTGCCGAGGGCGAGGCCGGCGTTGTTGACCAGCACGTCGACGGCGCGGAAGTCCGGCGGCAGCGCGTCGAGCGCGGCGCGCATCGCGGCCTCGTCGCGGATGTCGAAGGCGGCGGTGTGCAGGCGTTCGCGACCGAGCGCGTCGGCGAGCGCGTCCAGGCGTTCGGCGCGGCGGCCGGTGGCGATCACGCGCCAGCCGGCGGCGTGAAAACGTGCGACGGTGGCGCGGCCGAAGCCGGAGGTGGCGCCGGTGACGAGGATGGTCTTCATCCGGCGATTCTAAATCCGGCGACTCTGATCCAGCGACTTCCCGCGTTCGTGCCGGGGCGAGGCGCGCGCCATCATGCCGCGAGCGCTATGCCGCGCGCGGCCGGCGCCGGCTGCGGTGCAGCTTGCCGGCGGTGCAGGCGCGGGTCTCGCGATGGCGTGCAAGCATCGCCTCGGCCAGCGCGGTGTCGCGTGCGGGCCCGCCCGCGGCGCGGGCCTGTGCGATCTTCGCCTCGACCCGGCGCTCGTCGGGCTGGGCCAGCAGCAGCTCGCGGATCGCCTCGCGCAGCGCGGCATCGGCGCTGCGGCGCAGCCGCCGGCGACGGCGGCCATCGAGACGGGCGAGGAGCAGGTTCAGCACCGGCCGCAGCAGCGACGGCCGTAACAGGGTGGCTTCGAGCATCGATCTTCTCCTGTTGGGACAGGAGTATGCCCGCAGGGCGTCTCAGGGATTGCGACCCTTGTCGGTCCCGCGGCGCATCTGTTCGCTCATGCGCGCATTGAGCGCCCGGAATTCCTCGGTCAGGGCATCGCAGGCGGGTTTGTCCGCGCCGCACATCACGTCGAGACTCAGCAGGATCTCGCCGTCGCGCTGCACCGGCATGCGCAGCACCATCGACGGATGCGCCGGATGGCCGGCTGGCGTGAACGACCAGATCGCGTATTCGCTCGGCACGGTCAGGATCAGCCAACCGTTTTCCTCGCGCTGCCTCACGTCGTCGCGGGCGAGCAGCGCCGCACGCGCGGTCTCGATGTTCGGGTAGGGGATGCGCCCGGGCTCGGCGCCGGGAAGCGGGGCGCCCCGCGCGGCGGCCTGCTTTTCGACCGCATTGGTCTCGTGGCGGATCAGCGCGAAGGCGTCGCCCTCGCGCTCGCGATGCCAGACCAGGTACTGGGTGTGCTGGGCGAGATTCGCGTAGCGGCTGACGTAGTCGACCGCGATGTACAGGCCCGGGCGCGGCGCGTCCTTCGGGTCGCGATAGGCGGTGATCCGGACCTGCTCGCGTCCTGCCAGCGCGCCCCATTCGGCGCGCGTCGCCTGCGTCGTCTCGCGCCACGCCGGCAGCGGCGCCATCCGGCGCATGTCGGCGCTGAACATCGCGTGCGCCCGGTCGTACTCGCCGCGATCGAGATGGCCGAGATAGGTCTCGCCGAGGCGCCGGACTTCCTCGGCCTCGGTTGGCGTCGGCGCGTTGTCCTGCGCGGCGGCGACGGGTGCGATCAGCGCCGCGGCGAGCGCGAGCGTGCGGGCGAAACGACGGAGGCTGCGGGCGAAGTCGGGCATGTCGAGTCCTTCAGTCCTTGAGCGAGGCGTTGAGTACGATCCTGCCGCGACCGACTTCCCACAGCATCTCGTTTTCGGTCGTCGCCAGCATGAACGGCTGGCTGGCGTAGAGGCTGACGAAGACGTGCACTTCGCTCGGCTGCGGGTCGAGCAGATGGGTGAACATCATCGTCCCCATCGCCTTGAAGCCGTCCTTGCGCGGCGGCGCGTCCTTCGCGGTCTCGTCCAGTTCGATGCAGCCGTTGGTGAACTTGCGCGAGGACAGGATCTTCGTGCCCGCCGCGTCGGTCTCGAACAGGTGATAGCCGCCCAGCGGATAGACGTTCCTGCGCGCGAAGGCGGGCATCACATAGACGCGCAGGCCGTCGGTCGAAGGCAGGATGACCGAGTTGTACTCGCGCGCGCAGCGCATGAACGACTGCGCCAGCACCAGCTTGCGCGCGCGCAGCTGCGCCAGCAGGTCCGGGCCGAGCGGCTCGGGCGCTTCGATCGTCGCCTCGGTCAGGCGCTCGCTTTCGTCCACGTCGATCTGGAACAGCCGGCGCGGTTCGGGGCTGTCGTCGATGAAGATCACGCGGATGCCGTGCGCCGAGGGCTCGGTGAGCCAGCCGCGGATCCTGTCGCGCAGTGTGCGCATGCGCGGGTCGGCCAGCATCGCGTCGGTGGCGAGCCAGGCGGCGCGATCGTGCAGATGGAGCTGGCGACCGAGGAATTCGGCGCGGGTCACCGCCGGCTGCAGTTCGGCGGGGATCGCCAGCTGCGTTTCGTCGAGGGTGACGGTCGGCGCCTCTGCGGGTGTCTGCGCGGCGAGCGGCGCGGATGTCGACATCGCCAGCGCCGCCAGTGCGAGCGCCGCGGCATGGATCGGAAACAGGGATCGGCGACGCGGACGCATGGCGGTTCTCCTGCGGGAGCGGGCGGGTCGGTGCGCCGGTTCAGTGCACCGTGTTCAGTGCACCGGGTTCAGTTTGCCTTGATCGCCAGCGCCGGCAGGCCGCCGGCGGCGAGCTTGCGCTTGGCTTCGGCCAGTTCGGTCGCGGTGCCGTAGGGGCCCATGCGCACACGATAGACGGTCTTGCCCTGGATCTGCGCCGATTCGACCCGCGCGCCGAGGCCGAGGAAGGCGATCTTCGCCTTGAGCGCCTCGGCGTCGCCGGAGGCCGCGAATGCGCCGGCCTGCAGGATGTAGCGCGCGTCGCTGCGCGTCTCCGCGACGGTCTCGGCCGGTGCCGGCTCCGGCCGCGGCGGCGCGGCGTCGATCGCGGCCGGCGGCTCGGTGCCGGTCGCAGGCTCGGTCGCTTCGGGCGTGGGCGCAGGCTGGGCGGCCTCGGCGCGGGCCCGCGCGCTCAACTCGTCGTCGCTGAGCGCGGTCTCCTCGCCGGGCAGCAGGGTGTAGAAGTCGTACTGCTGATCGCGCTCGGCCGGCGCGGTGTCGGCGGCCGGCCGCGGCTCCGTCTCGGGCACCAGCGGCGCGCTGTCGGCGCCGCCGTCGACCGCGGGCGGGTCCTTGGGCGCCGCGCGGAAGAAGCCTTCGACCCCGTCCTTGCCGGCGAACTGCGGCAGCAGCAGCCGGACGCCGATGCCGACCGCCACCGCGATCACCACCCACGCCAGCACCGGCATGCCGCCGTTGCCGCCGCCGTTGCGTTTCGCCTGCGATTTGCCGCGTTTGGCCGCCATCAGGTCGCCTCCGTCGCCGCGTCGTCGGCGAAGAACATTTCCTCGGGCGCGGACACGCCGAGCAGGGCCAGACCGTTCGCCAGCACGCGCTGCACCGC
>JBIJBH010000181.1:0-7255 GCA_044345315.1 Lysobacteraceae bacterium | reverse complement strand
GGGCTTCGGCCATCGCGTCTACAAGAACTTCGACCCGCGCGCCAAGATCATCCGCGAGATGTGCCACAAGGTGCTCAACGAGCTGGGCGTCAACGACCCGCTGCTCGAAGTGGCGATGAAGCTCGAAGAAGCGGCGCTTAAGGACGAGTACTTCGTGCAGCGCAAGCTCTATCCGAACGTCGACTTCTACTCCGGCATCATCTACAAGGCCCTGGGGATCCCGACCGAGATGTTCACGGTGATGTTCGCGATCGCGCGCACCGCCGGCTGGGTCTCGCACTGGCTGGAACAGCAGAACGACCCGGAAGGCAAGATCGGCCGTCCGCGCCAGATCTATACCGGCTACGCCGCGCGCGACTACGTGCCCGCCGACAAACGCTGACCGGGCCTCGGTCACGGATCACGAAAACCCCGCCGCATGGCGGGGTTTTTCGTGGGTGGTCGGTCAACCCCCGGCCTGGCTGTGCGTTCGGTAACATCGGTGGCGTGTGCCATGGTCGCGTGGAAGCGGAGTTCCGATGAACCGGATGATCGTCATGTCCCTGCGCCCGTCCCGACGGGCGTTCTCGTTGTCGTCCCGCTGTCTGCGCTGGGGCGCATCGCTCGCGCTGTCGCTGTTCCTCTGCGCCCCGGCGCAGGCGCAGACCGGCTGCGTCCCGGTGGCGGTGACCCCCGAAACGCCGGGCAAGGACATCTGTTACGGCACCGCGGCCTGGCGCGAACAGACGCTCGGCGGCACCTGGCAGCAGCAGCGGCTCGATTTCTATCGCGCGCCGGGCGTTGGCGGCGGCACGCTCGCGCCGCTGATCGTCTGGGCGCATCCGAACGGCAGCAGCAAATCGATCGTGCCCGGCTCGGCCGCCGACAACGTGCTGCTCCAGCCCGCGCTGGCTGCGGGCTTTTCCTTCGCGTCGATCGAGTTCCGTCATCCGGTGGCCAACGCGAACGAGGCGGATTCGCCGACCAATCCCGGCGTTCCGCACTACGATCTGGCGCGCGCGCTGCAGTTCCTGCGCGCGAACGCCGCCGCGCTGGGGATCGATCGGCGCAATGTCTTCGTGGTCGGCGGCTCGCGCGGCACGCTGTCGCTGTGGACCGTGCTGCAGAACGACATGGCGATTCCGACCAGCCCGGACCCGGTCGCGCGACAATCCACGCGGGCCAATGCGGCGTTCGCGTACAACGCACAGACCACCTACGACGGCCGCGAATTCGCCGATCTGTTCCTCGTGGAAGCGGATCGCCCGGCGTTCAAGGCGGCGTGGCAGACGCAGCATCCGAAATACGCCCAGTACGGCAGTTCCATCCAGAGCGCGAGCGCGGACGACCCGCCGGTGATGCTGCGCTACGACCAGTCTTTCATCGGCCGGCTGGTCACGCAGGCGGAATTGGCCACCGTCGATTACGTGCACTATCCGGACTACGGGCTGGCGATGTGCGCGGCGTATCGGATGGCCGGAATCGGGGCGCGCTGCACGGTTGAAGCCGGCCCGCAATTCGACGGCATGGCGGGCTACAGCGGATACGTGGACTTCTTCCGCCAGCATCTGCGCGGGCGCGAGAAGCCGGTGCTGCCAGCCGATCCGGCCGCGGCATCGGCCCCGGCCCCGCGCAAACGGGGAGCGGCCGGTGCGACCGCGGAAAACGGGCCGACCCGGTCGCTGCGATCGCGATAACGCGGCAACGCTGACCGGCGAAGCCGACCGCGTTCGACTTCGCCGCGTCGCGGCGTGCGGCGATCAGGCCAGCAGCGAGCGCAACATCCAAGCGTTCTTCTCGTGGATGTTCAGGCGCTGGGTCAGCAGGTCCGCGGTCGGCTCGTCGCCGCCCTTGTCGGCCTGCTTCAGCACCTTGCGCGCGGTGCGGCAGACCGCTTCGTTGCCGGTCACGAGCTGGCGCACCATCTCGCGCCAGTCGCTGTCCTCCACCGCGCCGTCATCGGCGATCGAGCTGAGCTTCGCGAATTCGGCGTAGGAGCCCGGCGCGCGCGCGCCGAGGGCGCGGATGCGTTCGGCGATGGCGTCCAGCGCGGTCCACTGTTCGGTGTACTGGCCTTCGAACATCACGTGCAGACTGTTGAACATCGGTCCGGTGATGTTCCAGTGGAAATTGTGGGTGCGCAGATAGAGCGTGTAGCTGTCGGCGAGGAACGCGGACAGGCCGTCGGCGATCTTCCTGCGGTCGGAAGCAGAGATGCCGATGTCGATCTGCGGCGCGCCGGCGGGCGCGGCAGCGGCGGCGCTGGCGGGCTTTTCGGGCTTGGCGGACTTCTTCGGTTTGGCCATGGCTCGTCTCCGGGCGTGGGATGGATCAGACTATCGTCCTCCAGCGGGCATTCAAAATCCGTTTTTCCGACCGCGACGATCGATGATTCCGAAAGATTCCCCTGCCGACGAGGCGCGCGCGCGGGCGCTGCGCGAGGGCCGGCGCGCGGTCGAGGGCGCGCTTGCCCGCGACCGCGGCCGCCTGCTCGGCCTGTGGTCGCGCTGGAGCGGCAAGCCCGGCGACGCGGCCGCGCAGGCGGCGTTCGCCGATGCCCTGGCCGCTTCGGTCGCCGCGCGCGAAGCCCGCGCCGCGGCGCTGCCGTCCGCGGTCGCGGTCGATCCGGCGCTGCCGATCGCCGCCGAAGCGGAGCGTCTGGTCGCGCTGATCCGCGATCATCAGGTGGTGGTGATCGCCGGCGAGACCGGTTCGGGCAAGACCACCCAGCTGCCGAAGCTGTGTCTGGCCGCCGGCCGCGGTGCCGCCGGCATGATCGGCTGCACCCAGCCGCGCCGGATCGCCGCGCGCGCGGTCGCCCGCCGCGTGGCCGAAGAACTGAACACCCCGCTCGGCGGGCTGGTCGGTTATCAGGTGCGTTTCAACGACAACGTCGGCGAACGCACCGCGGTCAAGTTCATGACCGACGGCATCCTGCTCGCCGAGATCCAGTCCGATCGCTGGTTGTCGGCCTACGACACGATCATCGTCGACGAGGCCCACGAACGCAGCCTCAACATCGATTTCCTGCTCGGTTATCTGAAGCAGTTGTTGGTCCGCCGCCGCGATCTGAAGGTGATCGTGACCTCGGCGACGATCGACACCGAGCGCTTCTCGCGGCATTTCGACAATGCGCCGGTGGTGAGCGTGGAAGGGCGCGGTTATCCGGTCGAGGTGCGCTGGCGTCCGCTGGAGGGCGGCGAGGGCGAAGACGGCGAAAGCCTCGACGGCGAGCGCTCGGTGCTGGACGGCATCGTGTCCGCCTGCGACGAGATCGCGCGCGCCGGCGCGGGGTCCGGAGCAGGCGTCGGCGACGTGCTGGTGTTCCTGCCCGGCGAGCGCGAGATCCGCGACGCGCATCAGGCGCTGGAGCGGCGCAAGTATCGTCACACCGAAGTGCTGCCGCTGTACGCGCGGCTGTCTGCGCGCGATCAGGATCGCGTGTTCAATCCCGGCCCGCAGCGCCGCATCGTGCTCGCGACCAACGTCGCCGAAACCTCGCTCACGGTGCCGCGCATCCATTACGTGATCGATCCCGGATTCGCGCGGGTCAAGCGCTACAGTCCGCGGCAGAAGCTCGATCGTCTGCACATCGAGCCGATCTCGCAGGCCAGCGCCGATCAGCGCAAGGGCCGCTGCGGACGGATCGCGCCCGGCGTGTGTTTTCGACTGTATTCGGAAGCCGATTTCCTCGCCCGCGACGTCTACACCGATCCCGAGATCCGCCGCGCCGCGCTCGCGGGCGTGATCCTGCGCATGCTCGCGCTGGGGCTTGGACGCATCGAGGACTTTCCGTTCCTGGAGGCCCCGGATCCGCGCGCGATCGCCGACGGCTGGCAGCAGTTGAGCGAACTCGGCGCGATCGATGCGGAGCGCAAGCTCACCCACATCGGCCGGACCATGGCGCGTTTGCCGGTGGACGTGAAGCTCGCGCGCATGCTGATCGCCGCGCAGAAGCACGGCTGCCTGCGCGAGATGCTGGTGATCGCCAGCTTCCTCGGCATCCAGGACCCGCGCGAGCGCCCCGCCGACCAGCGCGGCGCCGCCGACGCCGCGCACGCCCTGTTCGCCGATGCGAAGTCGGAATTCGTCGGCATCCTCAAGCTCTGGGAGGCGTATCGCGTCGCCCACGAGGACATGACCCAGTCGCAGTTGCGCAAGTGGGCGGACAAACACTTCCTCGGGTTCCTGCGCCTGCGCGAATGGCGCGAACTGCATCGGCAGTTGAAGCTGTTGTGCGAGGAGATCGGGTGGGGCATCGAGCGCGTCGGCGCACGCGCTGTCGCCGATGACCCCCCTTTGCAAAAGGGGGGCAGGGGGGATTCGCCGTCCGCGAGAGCCTTGCAGAAGCGAATCCCCCTCGATCCCCCTTTTGCAAAGGGGGAGGAACAGCAGGGCGGAGCGAACGGCGGCGGTTCCGACCAGACCGGTGTCGATTACGCGCGCCTCCATCGTGCTCTCATCGCCGGCCTGCCGACGCAGATCGGCAACCGCGGCGATCGCGGACTCTACGACGGCCCGCGCGGGCGCAAGTTCATGCTGTTTCCGGGCTCGCCGCTGGCGAAGAAGCCACCGCCGTGGGTGCTGGCGGCGACGCTGCTCGATACCGAGAAAGTCTGGTCCATCGTCAATGCCGCGATCGAACCGGAATGGGCGATCGACGAACTGCCGCATCTGCTGGCGCGCCGGCATCACGATCCGCACTGGTCGCGATCGCAGGGCCGCGTGGTCGGCAGCGAGCAGATCAGCCTGTTCGGACTGGTGCTGGCGCCGAAGAAGCCGGTGCATTACGGCGCGCTTTTTCCCGAGGAATCGCGGCAGATCTTCGCCCGCGACGCGCTCGCGACCGGCGAGATCAACACCCGCTGCGCCTTCCTGGCGCGCAATCTGAAGATACTCGCGAAGGCGAAGGAAGAGGAAGCCAAGCAGCGCCGCGCCGGCCTGGTGGTCGATGAGGACTGGCAGGCGCAGTGGTATCTCGATCGTCTGCCGCCGCACGTGCACAACGCGCAGGCGCTCGATGCGTGGTACGGCAAGCTGCCGGCGGCGGAGAAGGCGAAGCTGGAGTGGTCGTTCGACGATCTGATGGTCGGCGGCGCCAGCGATGCCGACCGCTTTCCGAAGTATCTGCCGCTGGGCGACGCGCGGCTGGCGGTGAGCTATCGCTTCGAGCCCGGTGCGCCGGACGACGGCATGACCGTGGCGGTGCCGCTGCATCTGCTCAACGCGCTCGATCCGGCGCGGCTGTCGTGGCTTGCGCCCGGTTTCGTGCAGGACAAGGCCGCGGCCCTGATCCGATCGCTGCCGAAGACCCTGCGCCGCAATTTCGTGCCGGCCCCGGACTTCGCGCGCGCCTTCGCCGAAGCGTTTCCGACGCCCGAGGCCGACAGCCTGGAAGGCACGCTGGCGCGATTCCTGAAGAAGATTTCCGGGGTCGAACTGGGCGCGACCGATTTCGATCCGGCCGACATCGAACCGCATCTGCGCGCGAATCTGCGCCTGCACGATGTCGACGGCCGTCATGTGCTGGCCGAGTCGCGCGATCTCGACGATCTGCGCGCGCGGTTCGGCAAACGCGCGGCGGACGCGTTCTCGGCGCGCGCCGCCGAGGGTCTGGCCCAGCGCGGCCTGACCGCGTTCCCGGCGACGGCGATTCCCGCCTCGGTCCCCGGCGCCGGCGGCGTGCCGGCCTATCCCGCGCTGCAGGACGATGGCGATAGCGTGTCGCTGGCGGTGCACGCCGATCGCGCCGAAGCGCTGGCGCTGCACCCGCAGGGCGTGCGCCGGCTGCTGCGGATCGCGCTGGCCGAGAGAATGAAACAGGCGCGCAAGCAACTGCCGGTGCAGGCCAAGACCGCGCTGCTGTACGCGGCGATCGAAGCGCAGGCGCCGCGCGGCGACGGGCTGAAGGACGGCGATCGTCTGCGCGCGGATCTGGTCGAAGGCGCGTTCGCCGCGCTGGTCGCCGACGGCGTCGATGCGATCCGCGACCCCGACGTCTTCGCGCTGCGCCGCGACGCGATCGCGCGCGACCTGTTCGCCGAAGCGATGCGCCGGCTGCAGCAGGCCGAGACGATCCTCGCCCGCGTCGCCGAGGTGCGCGCTGCGCTCGATTCGAAATTGATGGGCTGGGCGCGCGCCAATCTCGACGACATGCGCGCGCAGCTCGCCGCATTGGCTGCGCCCGGCTTCCTGCGCGACACCCCGGCCGAGGCGCTGGTCGAGTATCCGCGCTGGCTGAAGGCGATCGCGCTGCGCGCCGAACGCGCCCTGCGCGACCCGACCCGCGATCAGGCGCGGATGCTCGAACTCAAACCCTTCGCTGATGCGCTCGAAGACGCCCGCGACCGCGGAATCGACGACCTGCGCGGCTGGCAGGTCCTGCGCTGGGAGCTGGAGGAGTTCAGGGTCTCGCTGTTCGCGCAGGAACTGGGCGCGAAGGGCGGCGTGTCGGCGAAGAAACTGGCGGCGCGTCTCGCGCACTTGTGAGCGCAGCGGGTCTTTCGGGCCGGGATGACGTGGCCGTTCACGATGAGCCGCGGCTGAAGCATGAAAAGCAACGTGCGCGCGATCACGGTCCGATCGCGTTCGTGGGTGTCTGATGCGGCAAGCGGGCATGAAGCCCGCGGAGCACGGACGCTCGCGCCGTCGGCGACCGGACTCCCCCGACCCGGGCGGCGATGACAGGACGACACCCATGCGATTCTTCCCCGGCAAGACCCTGCCCGCAGCGCTCGCCATCACTCTGCTCGCCGCCGGCATGAGCATCGGCACCGCCAGCGCCAACGGCTGGCCGCAGCCCAACATCGCCTGCAACGGAAACAACGCCGGCACGTTCTACGACGTGGAGTACTACGCGCAGTGGCAGCGACTGCAGATCACCTACTACTGCGACGGCGTCGAATGGCAGCTGTGGCAGGTCTGCGACCTCAACCCCGGCGGTATCTGCTACGCCTACTGAGGCCTGTCCGACGCGGCAGCCGCGCCGCCTGCCGCCGCGGAGGGAGTCCCCGTGCGGCGTTTCCCGATGCGAAAGGAGTCATCATGAAAGCGACCTTCCACAAGGGCATCGCGATCGCCCTGCTCGCGGCGGCCATGAGCCTGCCCGGCTCGGTCTCCGCCTATCCGACCACGCCCTGCAACAGCAGCAACGAATGGGAGGAGCAGTCCTTCCCGATTCCGCCTTAGAGCCTGTTTGATATCTCCGCATACACCGCGCTGAGCCTGTGGGCGTGCGGCGCAAGGAGGAGCGAGGGAGTGGACGTCCGTCCACGAC
>JBIJBH010000180.1:0-7279 GCA_044345315.1 Lysobacteraceae bacterium | reverse complement strand
GATCTGCGTATCGAAGCTGACGCCGAACGAAACCGCCACGAACGCCAGCACACTGGCGATCAGCGACAGTCGCAGCGGGGGCAGATAAGGCGTGCGGTGGCCCTCCAGGTACGACTTCGCCACATATCCGGGCACGAACAGGAGTCGAAGCGTGCGGAAAACACGTCCGTCGATATGCCAGAACGATTCGAACACGTCCTCCAGGGCGTGTCGAAACCCGCGCAGCGGGTTGCGGCCCTGCTGCCCGCAGACATGACAGAACGGGCCTTTCATCACCGTTCCGCAATGCCCGCAGTGCGAAGGGATGCCGTGGCCCTGCGGATGATCGCCCATGGCGCGCCCTCGTCGTCGGAATACCCAGCAGCGAAATGCCGCCTTGCGCCCCCCCGGAGCGCTCGGCCGATTACCGGATTCTCCGATGCGCAGAGGATCGGTCCGCGGACACTATGCCGCCCGCCGCGCAGCGCTGTCCAGAGACCGCCGGCCATGACACGGCATGCCGGTAGCGGTGCGATGGCAACGATGCGCTCGGGCCGGCGCGACCGGCGATCTTCTGTATCCCATGCCGCGGCGAAAGATCACAAGGCAGGAACGAAAAACCGCAGGGCAGGTCCGGGACCTGCCCTGCGGCGATCTTCGACTCGCGGCGTACGCGACCCTCGGGCCGCGCGCTCCGACTCAGAATACGGTGTACTTGTACATCATCCGCAGGCCGCGTTCGGCGGTGGTGCTGGTGCCGGTCGTCCGCTGCAGGACGCCGCTGCTGTTGCGGCTGACCAGGTTGTAGGTGATCCGCGCGTTGAGCAGGGTGCTGGTGTCGTTGTGATAGTCGCCGTGACCGTAGATCGGATCGTAGTAGCGAACCTGGGTGGCGACCAGATCGTTGTAGTCGTAGGCCACGCCGTCATAGGCGCCGGTCGTGCCCTGACCGCGGTTCATCGACAGACGGCTGGTGATGCCGCTGTTGCCGAAGTCGATGCGGTTGTTCAGATCGCTCAGGAACGACGAGCCCACCGCCATTTCCTGGCACTGGCGGACCGGCGAAGCGAGCAGGCAGGCGCCGGCCCAGATCGAGCCGCCGTTCGGCGTGCCCAGCATGGCGAGACCGCGCACGTACAGGAACGGCGGGAACTCCGGATTGTTGCTGCTCACCTGACCGACCGCGTAACGCGCGACCAGACCGCCCATCGAATGACCGACGATGCTGACGCTGCGGCCGTTCTTCGAGTAGTTGTTGTAGATGAACCACGCCAGACGATAGCCGAGATGACGGATGCTCTTGTCGCTGGAGAACGCATACACGTCGGACTGGCTGGAGGTGGCGTTGTTGCGGCCGAAATGCGAGTCGCGGGTGCCGCCCGGCTGGATGAAGGCATTGTTGTACGCGTAGAAGTTGCAGTTCGACGAACGGTCGTACAGACCGAAGGTCACCAGCGATTTCGTCGTGCGCGCACGATAGAAGTTCAGGGCGTTGTTGAACACCGCGCTGCAGTCCTGCGAGCGGTAGGTGATCTCGTTGCGATAGTTCGGATCGAAGCCATGGATGAAGATGATGGCGTCCTGCGCATGGGCCTGACCGAACAGGGCGATACCGGAAGTGGTGGCGAGCAGCGCGGCGCGCGCGATCAGTCGACGGGTGCGAACGTTCAGCTTCATGCCGAAGTCGCGGACAGCGGAGGTCAAACGATTTCCTGTAATCACGTTGTTTTCCATAAGATGGGGAGAGTGCCCTGTCCCAGGGCGCGCGAATTCTAGTGAGTGGCCGCATGAATCTGCGTGCGCGGGTCACAGAACAACGCATTGATGGCGATGCATACGTCGGCATCGCATCCTTCATGCACAGGCGATATGTGTTTTGCGATCGATCAGATAACCGGATGGCATGAGGCATGTCGTGCTCATGCCGTTTCATGCATTGCGATGCCATCCGATCGCATGCGCACGTTCAGGGCCGTACGATAGATGCCGTCAATCGAAAGAGATGGATGCCCGCAACCCCGACGTCGCACAGTGAATACATAGCGACCACGCAGCCGGTGCGTCCGCATGCGTCGAAACGGATATCGATACGGCTGCAGCGGAAGCCCGCACAAGCGGATGCCCCGTCGACGACATCGAGGCCGGGCTGGGATGGAGTCAGCGAGGCGCGACTCCACCGTCATGATGTTGCAACTGCGATGGCGATCAGCGTCGCGACCGCCGATATCCCGATGCGGCGTGTGCCCGCGCTGGTCGGTCACGATGAGGCGCTGTCGCAAAACTCGACTCTGACCCCGGTTTTCCGTCCGCATGCGTCGAGATGGATATCGATGCGGCTGCAGCGGGAGCCTTCACAAGAGAATCTCCCGTCAACGACACCGAGGCCGTGCGGGCCGGAGCCAGCGAAGCGCGACCCCACCGTCACGGTGTGGCAGAACTGACGTAGGGCGGGTCTTGACCCGCCTTGCTGGTTGAGCGAAACGATCCCGATATCTTCAGTCAGGGGACGTGTTTCGGAAACTGCTGCTGATGAGCCTCTCTCACGAAACTCTACTCTGACCCCGCTTTTCTTGCTACTCGAATCGCTCGCCGATCGATTCGAGCAAGCGGCGGCCGTGCAGAACGGCCAGCACATTGATTCGTTCCGGGCGCACTTCGTAAATGACCCGGTAACTGTAAAGGAAGCGCTCGCGTACGTTCGGATCGTTCAATTCCGGAACCATGCGGCCTGCCAGCGGATGCGCCAGGATCACTTCACCCAACTCGAACAGCATTTCGACCACGCGTTGCGCATGATGCTGCGAGTCGCGAGCGATGAAGTCGGCGATCGCATCGATATCGTCGAGCGACTCCTCCGACCAGTTCAGTTCTGCAGCCATCGACGCAACCGCTCACGCGCCTGCTCGGTCGTGTGCCCACGCCCGGCCTCGACATCTTCCCGGCCACGCCGGATCTTTTCGAGGACATAGACGTGGTACTGGATATCTTCCAGCGTCGCGTCGTCCGGCAGCTGCGACAGCAGCTGGGACACTTCCTGCTTGGCGGTCATGGGTGCGCTCATGGCGAATCCTCGTGCGGCTTGGCCATTCTACCCACACTCCGGTTCCAAGAAATGGGGTCGAAGAAATGGGTTCTGGTTCAATTCTGGACGCGGGACAGCAGAAATTGAACCTGACCCTTCTTCTCCCGCTTTACGGATTGAAAACTCGACTCTGACCCTGGTTTTCCTTACCCTGGCGAAAACACGAGGGATCGGCAATGGCGTCGGGTACCGACTGGTCTCGGGAGGAAGTCGAAGCCTGCGTGGCCGATTACCTCCGGATGCTGGCGTTGGAGTTGAACGGGCAGCACTTCAGCAAGCGGGCGCATGCGAGGGCGCTGATGGAGCGCCTTGATGGGCGCAGTCTCCCGTCGGTCGAATTCAAGCGCTGCAACATCAGCGCCGTGCTCATCGATCTGGGTTATCCGTACATCCAAGGGTACAAGCGGCGCTCGAACGTGCAGTCGTTGCTGGCGGATACGGTGGAACGCCTGGCGTCCGCCGACACGGCTCTGCAGGATGCCGCGCTCGCCGCGGTGACGCGCCCGGCCACGCCTGCGGTGCCGTACGACGATCCCTGGGTCGCTTCGCCGCGGCCTGAGAAACGCATCGCCGAAGCACCTGTGGCCTACGCGCCGAAGTTTACCGCCTCGCGCCGCGACTATCTCGCTCAGGAGGCGCGTAATCGCTCGCTGGGCCGCGCGGGCGAACTGTTCGTGGTCGAGCTGGAAGCGCGACGCCTGCATGCGGCCGGCAAGAAGGCACTTGCCGACAAGGTCGAGCACGTGGCCGCGACGCAGGGCGACGGCCTCGGTTACGACGTGCATTCGTACGAAGACGACGGCAAGGATCGCCTCATCGAAGTGAAGACCACCTCGTTCGGCGAGGACACGCCGTTCTACGTCAGCCGCAACGAACTTGCGCGATCGCAACACGACGCGGACATCTACTGCCTCTACCGCGTCTTCGACTTCCGCCAGAAACCGCGGCTGTTCTCGATCAAAGGCGACATCGAGCAGTGGTGCCTGCTCTCGCCGGTGACGTACCTTGCGACCCTGCCGTCAGGCTGACGCCGGTAACTCGTACCGTGAAGGTGAGCGCAGCGAACCCCACCATCATAACGGTGCATGCGCGGGGTTAAAGAGCGGAGCGGTGTCGATCTCTTCGGTGCGAAAGTCGACTTTGATTCTGGGTTCCGTTTTTTGCTGTAGGTAGCCCCTTTCCCGCGAGAAGAGAGGGGCTGAAGTTAGCGTTATTCGACTCTGCTCATTTATGTCTTATCGCCCAGGAACGCGGCAGCAGGTGTATGCGGCCGATATCGTTTGAACGGAAGAGCTATTGTTTCTCGCAGTACAGGCGGTCAGCGTCACTTCGGAAAGATTGACTTGCGATGATCCGGCTATGCAATTCGTAGAGACCGCCGCGAACCCTGTCGGACAAGGGGGTGGGAATACGCTGGCGAAGCCGCCGCTCTGCACATTATTCGTTCTGGAGTCTCCTATCGTACATTGCAATGCGGTCGCTGCAGGTGCGGAGAAGTAACCGACGATGTCGACGACGAAATGAGACTGCGCAAATGTATATATAGTGAAGTCGCTACTGTTGAGTGGGTTAGGAATCGCCGTCACGATCGTATTATTGACGATCGAGCCCGTGGAGTAGTTGATGCTCGACGTCATAGGTTGTGTGTTGTTGTAAGGAAATACCGTGGCATAGCCCGGCCCGCTTGGAGTCACCGATGTCACGTTGATCGCGACCGCCCCCACCAAGCTGGCCGCTGCGAGCCCACAGCCGCTGCCGCTACCGCCTTGGGCCGTATAGTTGCCGCTCAGAGCTAGAAAACTGCGGGAAGAGTTCGCTGGTATCGCCCCTGCCGATGTAGTGCGAGTATCGACGATTCGGCATGGAGAGACCGGCGTATAGACCAGATCGCGAACCGAGTCGCCGAGCGCCTTAGTCGACGCTGTCGAATATGCTGTCTCGACCCGAAGCGTTTCGGACAAGCGAGTATAGGTTCGGCGGTTAGCGCCATTCAGCTCTGATATCGCGCTTTCGAAAATTGGGTTTTCGATCGCGTTGCGGAAATTGAACGGGTCAGACATCGCAAAAGTCGGGGCCATTCGATTGGCCCAGACTCGAACGCTTATTCCGTATGTCCGTTCGACGTATGCCCCCCATTTAACGACGAACCGGCGAGTAAGTTCGCCGCGTTCTTCCGGGGACATAGGCTTGTTGATCTCGACCCCGGTAGTCTTTTGTGCGTTTTGCGCTTCAGCGTTGTGCACAGAGGCTATTCCGAAAAATCCGATTAAGGGCAGAAACAGATATAACGCAATTCTCTTCATTGAAGCATTCTCCTGTGGTTGTTCATGCGTTAACAGAAAATCGTCCTGTACATCAGACCATCTCGACTGCTGAGACAAAAGAAATCGCGAGCATGCGATCGTCGTGCGCGCTAGGGTTTCGAGATAACCGTTGGGTATCCTCCTCATTTTGGTCGTTTGTGGTGTTCTATAGGTTGCCTTTCGATGCTGAGATCCGTCGATTCAGTTTCTTCGCCAGCCGGTCCGGATGCTTCAGTTCGCACTCCCAGACTACAATCACGCGCCATCCGAGACGTCGGAGATGCCTCGCTTTGCGCGTGTCTCTGACTTTGTTCGCTTGAATTTTGGGTCCCCAGTATTCGGTCCGCGACTTGGGCATCTTGCCGGTCTTGCAGCGATGCCCGTGCCAGAAGCAGCCGTGCACGAATATCGCCACGCCATGGTGAGGCAGCACGAGGTCGGGTGTGCCCGGCAGATCCTTTCTGTGGAGGCGGAATCTGTATCCCAGCCGATGCAGTAAGGAGCGGACGGCCAGCTCGGGCTTGGTGTCCTTGGGGCCAATCTTCGACATCAGAAGGCTGCGGGCTTCGGGCGAAATTCTGTCCATCGCTTCCCGTAAGTGATTGATTTTATTTGTTGCTGCCTGTGCGTTATATGTGCGTCGTATGTGCGCTGGATCTGCGGTTGCGGCTATCATGCCGCCATGGCGAGGAAGCGTACTCACGATACCGTAATCGATCTGTTCTCCGGTGTCGGAGGGTTGAGCCTGGGCGCCGCGAGGGCGGGGTTTCGGGTCGCGGCGAGCGTCGAATTGGACCCTATCGCCTCCAAATCTCATAAAGATAATTTCCCGGGCACGACGCATCTCGAGACCGATGTCGGGAAGCTGACGGGCGAAGCCTTGCTGGAAGCGGCAGGGCTACGAGTCGGCGAACTGGGGGGCTTGATCGGCGGACCACCTTGTCAGGGATTCAGTCTCATCGGCAGACGCGAGCAGACCGATCCGCGGAACGATCTCTTCGTGCAATTCTTCCGGTTGGTCGCCGAAACCCGACCCGCGTTTTACGTGGCCGAAAACGTGCCCGGCATTTTGACCGGCGGACAAGCGATCATGGAGCGGGCGTTCGACCAATTGCCGCGCAACTTCATCCGCCTGGAGCCGATGCGCATCGAAGCGCATCGTTATGGCGCGCCGACCACGCGGACGAGGATTTTCTTCATCGGTTACGACCCCGATCGCATCGGTCCGCTCGTGCGCGAAGATTTCGAGCCTGTCGCCGAAACGCAGGAAGTCAAAGTCGCTCAAGCGATCCAAGGACTTGGACAGGTTCTGGCTCATTGGCAAACCGAGCCGCAGAGCTGGCGGAAAGTCGGCGATCTGCCGAAGTCGGCATTCGCAAAGCGCGTCACCGACTTCGTTCCGTCGGGCGTCGGTCACGCGCATGCGTTGGAGCGGCTGAAGAAGAAGCGGGAAGTTTCCGGCTTCCTGGGGACCCAGCATTCTGCGGCAACGATCGCGCGCTTCGATGCGCTAGCGCAAGGAGAAGTGGATAAGGTCTATCGATCTCCGCGACTCAAGCTGGATGGTTTTTGCCCGACGCTGCGAGCCGGTACGGGGCGTGAGAAAGGAAGCTATCAAGCCGTGAGGCCAATTCACCCTAGGTCTCCAAGAGTAATCTCGCCGCGCGAAGCGGCGAGATTACAGGGGTTCCCGGACTGGTTCTTGTTTAATCCGACGAAGTGGCACTCATTTAGACAAATCGGAAACAGCGTAAGTCCAATTGTGGCTGAAGAAGTTCTATCTGTGCTCAAGAGTCGCTAGCTATAGGCGTGCAAGGCCCTGCTCGGTCTGTTTGATCGGATGCCTAGCTAACTAAGTTCCGCTTCGACGAAACGTGGAAAGTAACGATAGGTTTGCCTGTACTTTTCAATGTCG